>NZ_JVEL01000457.1:0-102373 GCF_001076875.1 Serratia sp. 506_PEND | reverse complement strand
TCAGGGCTTTTTGCTATGTGCAATACATAAAAAAAGCGCAGCTACGCTGCGCCTTTCAACCATTCGACAATAAAGTCGGCGATGCTTTCCGGTCGGTTGAGATCCAGCTGCTTAGCCGAAATGGATAGCGGTCGGTCGCTGGCTACCGCCACCACAAACCGATCCAGCATGTCTTCCAACGGTCTGCCGATCTCGGCCCGATAAAGCAGGATTTTGCTGACCGGCTCATGTTTAAACCCTTCCACCAGAATCAAGTCGACCTTATCGGCGTCAAAACGCTCTGCCAGGTAGCGTAGATCCAAAGATTGTTGCTCCGGCGTTTCGGTCATCAATGCCCAGCGGCGATCGCTGGCGACCAGCGTTTGTTCGGCGCCTGCTTTACGCAGCTCATAGCTGTCTTTACCCGGCGTATCCACATCCATGTCGTGATGCGTATGTTTGATCAGTCCAATCCTTACCTGGCGTTGTTTCAGCAACGGGATCAGCTGTTTGAGCAGGGTCGTTTTCCCCGTTCCGCTGTAGGCGCCGATAGCCAGCAAGGGAGGCAATGAACGATTCATTTTTTGAGCTCTCGCGTTTGTTGCCAATTCAGGCAGTCAGCCGGCGTATTAAGGTTATGAAATGCCGCTTGCTGCCCGCTGAACACTACGCGTTGTGCGCCAATTTGATGCAAGAACAGCATCAGCTTGCGTTCACCGCGCGCCAGATAGTCGGCCAGCTGCGGCGCTATTTGGCTATGCAGTAACGCCAGGGTGGGGTGATCTCGTTCACCATCGCTGGCAAAGGCCGCCTGCGCCGCGCCTTTTTGCTGCCATAGCTGAGCGACTAAGTCGGCGGGAAAGTCGGGGACATCACAAGGGACGAAGGCCACCCATTCGCTGGAAGATTGCTTGAGCCCGGCCAGCATGCCGGCCAGCGGCCCGGCGAAATCGGGCGTCAGATCGCCAATCACCGGCAAACCGCTCGCCTGATAACATGCCTGATTGCGATTGGCGCTGATGACGATGGAAGTCACCTGCGGCCGTAACCGAGCCAATACGTGTTGATAGAGTGCGATCCCGCCAATCGACACCAGGCCTTTGTCTTCACCGCCCATGCGCGTGGCCCGTCCGCCGGCCAAAATGACGCCGCTGATTTCTTTATGCATCTCGTTTATCCCGCCTTGTCGATGGGCTGATTGTAGCGCTAAAGCAGACGTGACATCAGGATTTACCTTTATTGACAAGCCGGTTCTTTCACTGCGTGGGTAAGCCTGTTACTTTGTGAGTTTATTCATGCTATTGGACGATATTGAGATGAAAACGCATCGCGTAAACGAGTTGATCGAGCTGTTGCACCCGGCCTGGCAGGAAGATCCCGATCTCAATTTGATGCAGTTTTTGCAAAAGCTGGCGAAGGAAGCGGGCTTCCAGGGCGAGTTGTCCGAACTGAGCGACGATATTCTCATTTATCACCTGAAAATGCGCGGTAGCGCCGGCACGGATCAGATCCCGGGTCTGAAGAAAGATTACGAAGAAGATTTTAAAACGGCGCTGCTGCGCGCTCGCGGCGTTATCAAGGACTGATCCTCGTGCGGTGCGAGAAAGCATAGCGCGTGAAATGCGCCATTAATGCTACTATTTCTCATTCCCGGCACCGTGCTGTCAGCGATCAAACGAACGTTATGAATAACTCTGCTTTTAATTTCGACACCCTGTCGCCCGATTTGATTATGGACGCGCTAGAAGGAGTTGGCCTGCGCGTCGATTCCGGCCTGACGGCGCTGAACAGCTACGAGAACCGTGTCTATCAGTTTATGGACGAAGATCGCCGGCGCTACGTGGTGAAGTTTTACCGCCCGGAGCGCTGGAGCGCCGCACAGATCGGTGAGGAACATCAGTTCGCTCTGGATCTGGCCGGCGCGGAGATCCCGGCGGTGGCGCCGTTGGCGCTGCAAGGCGCTACGCTGCATACGCACGGCGGCTTTTTCTTTGCCCTGTTCCCCAGCGTGGGGGGCCGGCAATACGAGATAGACAATCTGGATCAGTTGGAATGGGTGGGCCGTTTTCTGGGGCGTATCCACCAGGTCGGCGGTGAGCGTTTGTTCGCCGAGCGGCCAACGATGGGGATTGAAGAGTACCTCACCGCCCCGCGCCAGGTGCTGGCCGATTGCGAGCTGCTACCGGCAACGCAGCGTGACGCGTTCCTGCAGGCGACGGATAATCTGATTGCGGCGATCAAGTCGCACTGGCATCTGAACTGGCAGCCGCGCCGTTTGCACGGTGATTGCCATCCGGGCAATATTCTGTGGCGCGATGGCCCGCTGTTCGTCGATCTTGATGATGCGCGCAACGGCCCGGCAGTGCAGGATCTGTGGATGTTGCTGCACGGCGAACGTCGCGATCAACTGATGCAGCTGGATGTCTTGCTGGAGGCGTATAGCGAATTTGCCGAGTTTGATCAGCGCGAGCTGGCGTTGATTGAACCACTGCGGGCGATGCGCATGGTGTATTACCTGGCCTGGGTCGCTCGCCGTTGGCAGGATCCGGCCTTCCCCAAGAGTTTTCCGTGGATGGCGGAGTCTGATTTCTGGTTGTCTCAGACTGCGGCCTTCACCGAACAGGTTAAGCTGTTGCAGGAGCCCCCTCTGCAGCTGACGCCAATGTATTGAAGCTTTAACACAATGGAGAGTTTAGTCTTATGAAAAAAATATGGTTGGCGCTCGTTGGCATGGTGATGGCATTCAGTGCCTCGGCAGCACAGTTTAGCGATGGCGCTCAGTATGTGACCCTGGACAAACCGGTGACTGGCGAGCCGCAGGTGTTGGAGTTCTTCTCCTTCTACTGCCCGCACTGCTACCAGTTCGAGCAGGTCTATCATGTGTCTGAGAACGTAAAGAAAGCGCTGCCTGCCGGCACCAAAATGACCAAGTACCACGTTGAATTCCTGGGGCCGTTGGGCAAACAGCTGACTCAGGCATGGGCGGTAGCGATGGCGCTGGGCGTGGAAGACAAGGTGAGCCCGCTGATGTTTGAAGCGGTGCAGAAAACCCAGACCGTGCAAACGCCGGATGATATCCGCAATGTCTTCGTGAAAGCGGGTGTGACCGCAGCAGATTATGATGCGGCCTGGAACAGCTTCGTGGTGAAATCTCTGGTGGTTCAGCAGGAGAAAGCCGCAGAAGATCTGCAGCTGCGCGGCGTGCCGGCGGTATTCGTCAACGGCAAATACATGGTTAAGAACGATGGCCTGGACACCAGCTCGATGGACGCTTACGTGAAGCAGTTCGCCGATGTGGTTAAATTCCTCAGCCAGCAGAAATAAGCCAGACCCCATGCGAAAACGCCGGCATCGCCGGCGTTTTTTTATCCATATTGCCGTTTCAATTTATCCAGCAACCGATCTTTTTCCTGCCATAGCGTATTCAGCCACAGCTGGAAGCGCCGCTTGAACTGCTTGTCGTTGAAGTAGTCCCCGTGCAGGGTTTCATCGATCGGCAGCGTCTCTATTCTCACCACGATACGCGTCAGCCGCCCGCACAGCATATCCCTAAAAGGCCGTTGGTTATTTTCCGGATAGAGCAGAGTAACGTTCAATATTTTGTCGAACTGATTGCCCAACGCGCTGAGCGTAAACGCGATGCCGGCGGCTTTAGGCGCCAGCAAATTGCGATACGGCGAATTGCTTTTAATTTTCTTGGCTTCGGTGAAGCGTGAACCCTCGACGAAATTGACGATGGTGGTTGGACGCTGGCGGAATTTTTCGCAGGAACGGCGCGTCGTTTCGATATCCTTGCCGCGCTTTTCCGGATGCTTGAGCAAATAGGCGCGGGAGTAACGCTTCATGAATGGCATATCCAGCGCCCAGCAGGCCAGGCCGACAAAAGGCACCCAGGCGAGCTGTTGCTTGAGAAAATACTTATTCATTGGAATATGATTTCTGAACAGCACGCACAGTACGACAATGTCCGACCAACTTTCGTGGTTGCTGATCAGCAGATACCAGTTTTTGCGGTCCAGCCCTTCCAGCCCTTCAATATCCCAACGCAATTGCCCGTTAATGCGCAATAACAGCGCCAGCCCTTGGCACCAACACCACATCATGAAATCGGCGAAAGCCGAGATATATCGCCAGACGGCGGGTATGGGCACCAGGAGTTTCACGATGCCGGCCAGCGTGATGGGGATGGAGCACAACACCGTCACCAGAATGGTAAGTATGACGGAAATGATAAAGATAACAGGCGTTAACAATCTTGGCATGATTATGGGCTGACGGTTGTTGGGAACATCGTTGCATGCCAAAACGCATGAACAAAAACGCATTTTAACAGAAATCGCCGGGGTAAAGCGCCGCTAAAAATCACTGTTTTTCGTCTCATCGGATAACCATTTGCTGAGTTTTCGTGCAACTTGTCCAGCTTGTGCTATGGTAATTGAGGCGCCGAATTTGATGAATAGTGCGATTAAAATCCGGCGAAAGTTATATCCACAAATCCAATAAAAGCCAATAATAAAGCGTCGCCGGAATTCGTTCTTTTAACGCGGTGATTTAAATAGGAATTTTATTCGCCGTTATAACGATAATCGCAGCGTTATAATTCGGTCTCTTTTCTATGCACAAAGTTATCCACAGGTAAGATCTTGCGGATCCTCGCACACAATCACATCATTTTCGTCCGCAATGCACGCTAAGGTTCGTCTCCGACGGCCAGCTATGGCATGCTTACCCCTATGTCCGATCACGATAAAGAAACGCTATGGCCCAGATTGCAGAAAACCCACTAATCCTGGTTGACGGTTCCTCCTACCTCTACCGCGCTTATCACGCCTTCCCGCCGCTGACCAACTCGGCGGGCGAGCCGACCGGCGCGATGTACGGCGTGCTGAATATGCTGCGCAGCCTGCTGCTGCAGTATCAACCGAGCCACGTTGCCGTGGTGTTTGATGCCAAAGGGAAGACCTTCCGCGATGATCTCTTCGCTGAATATAAGTCACACCGGCCGCCGATGCCGGACGATCTGCGCGCGCAGATCGAGCCGCTGCACAGCATGGTCAAGGCGATGGGCCTGCCGCTGCTGGTGACGCCCGGCGTTGAGGCGGACGACGTTATCGGTACGCTGGCGCTGGAGGCCGAAAAGGCCGGCCATGCGGTGCTGATCAGCACCGGCGACAAAGACATGGCGCAGCTGGTGACGCCGAACGTCACCCTGATCAACACCATGAACAACACGATCCTCGGTCCGCAGGAAGTGTGCGACAAGTACGGCATTCCGCCGGAGTTGATCATCGACTTCCTGGCGCTGATGGGCGATTCATCGGACAACATTCCCGGCGTACCGGGCGTGGGCGAGAAAACCGCCCAGGCGTTGCTGCAGGGTATCGGCGGGCTGGATGCGCTGTACGGTAATCTGGAGAACATCGCCACGCTGAGCTTCCGCGGCGCCAAAACCATGGCGGCCAAGCTGGAACAGAATAAAGAGGTCGCGTACCTCTCCTATAAGCTGGCGACGATCAAAACCGACGTCGAGCTGGATCTGACCTGCGCGGACCTGACGGTCTCCGCGCCGGATGTCGACACGTTGCAACAGCTGTTCAAACAGTACGAGTTCAAACGCTGGCTGGCGGACGTGGAAGCCGGCGTCTGGCTGGAACACAAGAAAGGCGCGGGCGCGAAAGCTGCCGGCGCCGCCAAACCGGCTGCCGCCGTGGAAGCGCCGAAAGCCTTGGCGGAAGCCAAGCTGTCCCAGGACGGGTATGTCACTATCCTGGACGAAGCGACCTTTACCGACTGGCTGGCGCGGCTGAAAAAGGCCGACGTGTTTGCCTTCGATACCGAAACCGACGGTCTGGATACCCTGACCGCCAACCTGATCGGCCTGTCCTTCGCGATCGCGCCGGGCGAAGCGGCTTATTTGCCGGTGGCGCACGATTATCTGGATGCGCCGGCGCAGCTGGATCGCGCTTATGTGCTGGAGGCGCTCAAGCCGCTGCTGGAAGACGAGAAGGCGCTCAAGGTCGGGCAAAACCTGAAGTTCGACATGAGCCTGCTGGCGCGCTATGGCATCGAGATGCGCGGCATCGCCTACGACACCATGCTGGAGTCCTATGTGCTGGACAGCGTCGGCGGCCGTCACGATATGGACAGCCTGGCCGATCGCTATCTGGGCCACAAAACCATCACCTTTGAAGAGATCGCCGGCAAGGGCAAAAACCAGCTGACGTTCAACCAGATCGCGCTGGAGCAGGCGGCGCCTTACGCCGCCGAAGACGCCGATGTCACGCTGCAGCTGCATCTGGCGATGTGGCCGCAGCTGAAACAGAGCGCGGAACTGCTGACGGTATTCAATGAGATTGAAATGCCGCTGCTGCCGGTGCTGTCACATATCGAACGCACCGGGGTACTGATCGATCCGGCCATTTTGTCGGCCCACTCCCAAGAGCTGGCCAAGCGTCTGGCTGAGCTGGAAGCGCAGGCCCACGAGCTGGCGGAAGAGCCGTTCAACCTGGCGTCGACCAAGCAACTGCAGGCGATCCTGTACGAAAAACAAAAGCTGCCGGTGCTGAAGAAAACCCCGGGCGGGGCGCCGTCCACTAACGAAGAGGTGCTGGCCGAGCTGGCGCTGGACTACCCGCTGCCGAAGGTGATCCTGGAATACCGCGGCCTGGCGAAGCTGAAGACCACCTATACCGACAAGCTGCCGCTGATGATCAATCCGGTCAGCGGGCGGGTGCATACCTCGTACCATCAGGCGGTGACCGCCACCGGCCGCCTCTCCTCGAGCGATCCGAACCTGCAGAACATCCCGGTGCGCAACGAAGAAGGGCGGCGTATTCGCCAGGCCTTTATTGCGCCGGAAGGTTACCGCATCGTCGCGGCCGACTACTCGCAGATCGAGCTGCGCATCATGGCGCATCTGTCACAGGATGAAGGGCTGCTGAAGGCCTTTGCCGAAGGGAAAGACATTCACCGCGCCACGGCGTCGGAAGTCTTCGGCGTGCCGCTGGATAAAGTGACCGGCGAGCAGCGCCGCAGCGCCAAGGCGATTAACTTTGGTTTGATTTACGGCATGAGCGCTTTCGGACTGGCGCGTCAGCTGGGGATCCCGCGTGGGGAAGCCCAGCGCTATATGGATCTCTACTTCGAGCGTTACCCGGGCGTGCTGGATTACATGGAGCGCACCCGTCAGCAGGCTTCCGAACAGGGCTATGTCAGCACGCTGGACGGCCGCCGTCTGTATCTGCCGGACGTCCGCTCCAGTAACGCCATGCGCCGCAAGGCGGCCGAGCGCGCCGCCATCAACGCCCCGATGCAGGGCACGGCGGCCGATATCATCAAGCGTGCGATGATCGAGGTCGACGCCTGGCTGCAGGGGCAGGAGAAGCCGTTGGTGCGCGCGATCATGCAGGTGCACGATGAATTGGTGTTCGAGGTGCATGAATCGGTGATCGACGAAGCCAGCCAGCGTATCCGCCAACTGATGGAAGGCAGCATGACGCTGGCGGTGCCGCTGAAGGTCGATGTGGGCGTCGGCATGAACTGGGATGAGGCGCACTGATCGCCGGGTTATCGCCGTATGCGCTAACTGGCGATAACCTAAGCACTTTTCGTAATTAAGCTACAAGATGCGGCGATAGTTTCCCCAACTTCGCCGTTCTTGCGCCGCAAATTGTGTAAGTAAACTACAAAAAATTCTTTTGCCCTGCGAAAAAATGATGTAGAGTTACAGGCGTAGGGTACAGAGGTAAGATGTTCTATCTTTCAGACCTTTTACTTCACGTAATCGGATTTGGCTGAATATTTAGCCGCCCCAGTCAGTATTGACTGGGGCGTTTTTTATTGTAAAAACAGCAGCAAACCATACGTTTTTCCTATCGCTCGGCTCCGCTTTTCATTTCAGCTTCCGCTCCCTCAATCCGCGTAATTCGGCGAAACAAGCCCGTTTTGGCGATAAGTCTTTATGATGGCTTTATTTCAAAAATGTAATTAGATAACGAAAAATCCCGCCTGCGGCCGATCTGCGGGCATAAAAAAGCCGATGCGGCGAGGCATCGGCTCAAACGTGCGATCAGGGCTTATTCGCCGATGTCCTCTTCCGGCAGCACTTCCGGCGGGATCTCGTTAAACCAGGTGTCCAGCTTCTGGCGCAGCTTGTCGACGCCGATCTTTTTCAGCGATGAGAAGGCTTCGACTTGGATATCCCCCATAAACGGCAGCACCGCTTCACGCACCATGTTGAGCTGCGCCTTGCGTGCGCCGGAGGCCAGCTTGTCGGCCTTGGTCAGCAACACCAGCACCGGCGTGCCGACGTCGACCGCCCACTGGATCATCTGCTGGTCGAGATCTTTCAGCGGATGGCGGATATCCATCAGCACCACCAGCCCTTTCAGGCTGTTGCGCATCTGCAGGTATTCGCCCAGCGCGCGTTGCCATTTGCGCTTCATTTCTTCCGGCACTTCGGCGTAGCCATAACCCGGCAGGTCGACCAGACGAATGCCGTCTTCCACTTCGAACAGGTTGATCAGCTGGGTGCGCCCCGGCGTCTTACTGGTGCGCGCCAGGCTTTTTTGATTGGTCAGCGTATTCAGCGCGCTGGATTTACCGGCGTTGGAACGGCCGGCAAAGGCGACTTCAATTCCTGCATCCCCCGGCAGATGGCGAATATCGGGTGCGCTGGTGACGAAATGGGTCACATGATAGTTGTAGTTCTTGCTGGTCAAAATTTTTCGTCTCCGTGAGGATGGCTAACTGGTTGGCGATTATAACTGCATCAGCGGTAAAAATGGCGTGTTTCTCCGTTTTTAAGCGGCGGGGCGCGATAAAACGGCAGTTATGCCGACCGTACGTTGTGAGACATTTGCCATTCGAATCGCGGGTAATGTCGCTTTATTCGAAAGCGATATTTCTGTTTCTATTTTAAAAACAATGTGTTGTTTTTTCGTTGTGTGGAAATGTCAGTCAAATCGGCGTCAGGTGCCTTGAGCCTTCGCAACAATAACGTAAAGTACTCGTTAACGCAGGGTTGCGCAGGATTAGGGAACATCCGGGAAGGATGACAAATCTCAGGGAATGCACAGGGCGTGCAATGAGTGCCAGGATGAACGCAAAAGGAAGTGACCCTTTCGCACCGGAATAGGCGGCAGGCACATCGGATGGTGAAGTATTGGCAGTTTGGATGCCCGCAGGAAGCACGCTCGGGAAGAGCGGATGCGAATGGATTGCGCCATGGACGATTTTCCTTTCAGGATGAAGGACGTAGTGGCAGGGAATGCGGTTATAGCAGAAGGAAAAACCGGGATGTTGCATGTACGCAAGGAGCGCGTAACAGGAATACCCTTCGCAAGAAGGTGCGAAATAGGCGGCAGGTTTAACCTGCCGCCTTTTTTCTTTGTCCGCTTTCTGCTAGATTCCGCCGCAATTCTATACTGAATCTACATACCTAAGAGCACACGCTATGAACCAGCCATCAAAAGCACCTCGCGGCAGCGCGGCGAAGTCAAAAACGAAAAAGAAAAGCCGTATGGAGCTCGATCAGGAAGCGCGCGAGCGCAAACGCCTGAAAAAGCGCCGCGGCCACGCTTCCGGTTCACGCACCCAGGTTGAGTCCGGCAGCCAAAAAAACAAATCGGCGGCGGAAGCCAAAGATCCGCGTATCGGCAGTAAAGTGCCGGTTGCGCTGGTGGTCGACGAAACCAAAGTGAAGGCCAAACCGCAGCCGAAGCCAAAGGCCGAAGCGAAACCGCGCCTGTCGCCGGAAGAAGAGCTGGCGAAGCTCGAAAATGACGAACGCCTGAACGCGCTGCTGGATCGCATCGACGATGGCGAAACGCTGAACGCGCAAGAACAGGCGTATGTCGATAAGACGCTGGATCGTATCGATGTGCTGATGGACGTGCTGGGCATCGAGCTGGGCGATGAAGACGACGAGGAAGAAGAAGAGAAGCAGGAAGATATTCTGAAGCTGCTGAAAGGCGGCAACCCGAAAGACGCCTTTTAACGCGCCATGTGGCTGATCCCGACAATAGCCCTACTCTTGATGTGTTATCTGCTGTGGTTATTCGGTAAACTATGGCGGCTGTCTAAGCGCAAAGCGCGTTTTCGCAGCGCTTCCGTGGCCAGACAGCGCAGACAACCGCCCCTCTCCCGGCCCGGTAGAAAAAGATATCGGAAGGAGTGAGCATGTCAGAGCAGACGATTGTCTGGGATTTGGCCCTGATCCAAAAATATAACTACTCAGGGCCGCGTTATACCTCATACCCCACGGCGCTGGAGTTTAACCAGCGCTACGACGAAGCGGCGTTTCAATGCGCCGCTGCGCGCTACCCTGAGCGGCCGCTGTCGCTGTACGTGCATATCCCTTTCTGCCATAAGCTGTGCTATTTCTGTGGCTGCAACAAGCTGGTGACGCGCCAGACGCACAAGGCCGACGAATACCTGAACGTTTTGGCGCAAGAGATCGCCAGCCGTGCGCCGCTGTTCGCCGGCCGCAAGGTTGGCCAGATGCACTGGGGCGGCGGTACGCCAACCTACCTGGACAAAGCGCAAATCAGCCGGCTGGTGGCGCTGCTGCGCGAACATTTTGATTTTCTGCCCGATGCGGAGATGTCGATCGAAGTCGATCCGCGCGAGATTGAGCTGGATGTGCTCGATCATTTACGTGCCGAAGGCTTTAACCGTTTGAGCATGGGGGTGCAGGATTTCAACAAGCAGGTGCAGCAGTTGGTCAACCGCGAGCAGGACGAAGCCTTCATCTTCGCTCTGATCGAACGGGCCAAAGCGCTGGGCTTCCGCTCAACCAATATCGATCTGATCTACGGCCTGCCGAAACAGACGCCGGAAAGCTTCGCTTTCACGCTGCAGCGGGTGGCCGAACTGAATCCCGATCGCCTCAGCGTGTTCAACTACGCGCATATGCCGAATTTGTTCGCCGCCCAGCGCAAAATCAAAGACGCCGATCTGCCCAGCGCGCAGCAGAAGTTGGATATCTTGCAGCAAAGCATCGCGTTCCTGACTGACGCCGGCTATCAGTTCATCGGTATGGATCACTTTGCGCATCCGGACGACGAGCTGGCGATCGCCCAACGCGAAGGCAAACTGCACCGCAATTTCCAGGGCTACACCACTCAGGGCGACAGCGATCTGCTGGGGTTGGGCGTGTCGGCTATCAGCATGCTCGGCGACAGCTATGCGCAGAATCAGAAAGAGCTGAAGCATTACTATGACAGCGTGCAAGCGCAGGGCAACGCGCTGTGGCGCGGGCTGGCGCTGACGGACGACGATTGCCTGCGGCGCGATCTGATCAAAACCCTGATCTGCAACTTCCGGTTGGCGTATCAGCCGCTCGAACGGCAATACGGCATCGATTTTACCGCCTATTTCGCCGAAGACCTGCAGCTGCTGGCGCCGTTTGAACGCGATGGGCTGGTGGAGCGCGATGAGCAGGGCATTCGTGTTACGCCGCGCGGGCGCCTGCTGATCCGCAATATCTGCATGTGTTTCGACCGCTATCTGCGGCAACAGGCGCGCAGCCAGCAGTTCTCTCGGGTGATCTGAGGATGAAAAAACAGCCGCTGATGCGGCTGTTTTTTTAACTGAAGAAGTTAATCAGCGCGGCGCACAGCACCGCGGCGACCGCCGCCTGCGGAGTGTGGCTGGCGGCGGAGCCCAGCTCCGCGCCCTGAGAAATGAATGCGATGAATGAGTCCAGCATCGTCAACCTCCAGAGTGTGCGACACGATCATACTGCGCCCGCACCGGCTGTAAAGCCTGCGGTTGGCGTTTTTTTGTGCGCCGGACTGCGTTTTTCATCATCCATCCCCGTTCCTATTCCATACCCAGCTCTTTAAGCTTGCGGGTGAGGGTATTGCGCCCCCAGCCCAGCAGGCGCGCGGCTTCCTGTTTGTGCCCCTGGGTATGGCGCAGGGCGGTGGTGAGCAGCGTGCGCTCCATTTCCGGCTGGGCTTCCGACAGCAGGTTTTGATGACCGGAACGCAGCGCGCGATCGGCCCACTGCGCCAGCAGCGTGGCCCAGCTGTCCGGCAGACTGTGGCTGGGGCTCTCCGGCGCGGCGGTTTCGAACAGCTCACCCGGCAGATCCTGAATCAGCACTTCCTGGCCGGCGGCCATCACCGTCAGCCAGCGGCAGGTGTTCTCCAGCTGGCGCACGTTGCCCGGCCAGGGCAGGCGGGTCAGCGCAGTTTCGGTTTCCGGATGCAGGTTCTTGGCCTCGACGCCCAGCTCTTTGGCGGCGATCTGCAGGAAGTGGCGCGCCAGCCGCGGGATGTCTTCACGGCGCTCGCGCAGCGGCGGCAGGTGTACGCGGATCACGTTCAGGCGGTGGAACAGATCCTCGCGGAACTTGCCTTCCTGTACCCGCAGCTCCAGGTTCTGGTGCGTGGCGGCGATGATGCGCACGTCGACCTTCACCGGCGCATAGCCGCCGACCCGGTAGAACTGGCCGTCCGCCAGCACCCGCAGCAGGCGCGTTTGCACGTCGAGCGGCATATCGCCGATCTCGTCGAGGAACAGCGTGCCGCCGTCGGCCTGTTCAAAGCGCCCCTGGCGGATTTGGTTAGCGCCGGTGAAGGCGCCTTTCTCGTGGCCGAACAGCTCCGATTCGATCAGATCCTTGGGGATGGCAGCCATGTTCAGGGCGATGAACGGCGACTTGGCGCGCGGGCTGTGGCGGTGCAGCGCATGCGCCACCAGCTCCTTGCCGGTGCCGGATTCGCCGTTGATCAGCACGCTGATCGACGAACGCGACAGCCGGCCGATGATGCGAAACACGTCCTGCATCGCCGGCGCCTCGCCGATGATGTCCGCCGCCGGATCGCTGGCCGGCTGGCTGCGCACCGGCTGCTGCTGCTCCTGATAATGGCTGATGGCGCGCTCGACCAGCGCCACCGCTTCGTCGATGTCGAACGGCTTCGGCAGGTAGTCGAAGGCCCCTTGCTGATAAGCGCTGACGGCGGCGTCCAAATCCGAATGCGCGGTCATGATGATCACCGGCAGCATCGGATGGCGCTGTTTGATCTGCTTGAGCAGCGCCAGACCATCAATGCCCGGCATGCGGATATCGGACAGCAGCACGTCGGGGGTTTGCGTGGCCAAGGCTTCCAGCACGTCATTGCCGCCTTCGAAGGTGGCGCAGCTCAGGCCCGCGCCGGTGAGCGCGCGCTCAAGCACCCAGCGGATGGAGCTATCGTCATCGACGATCCAGACTATCCCTCGTTGCATTGCAAACCTCACTGACGAATGGGCAGGTAGACCGAGAATTCGGTATGACCTGGCCAACTGTTGAATTCAATTTTTCCGCAATGCTGATCGATCAGATTGCGGGCGATGGATAATCCCAGGCCGGTACCGCCTTCACGGCCGCTGACCATCGGGTAGAACAGCGTGTCCTGCAGCTGCGCCGGCACGCCGGGGCCGTCGTCTTCGACGTCGATGCGCGCCGCCAGTCGGTAGCGGGTGCCGTGCAACGTAATCTGAAACGCGGTGCGGGTGCGCAGCGTGATGGTGCCGCCCGCCTCGCCCAGCGCCTGCAGCGCATTGCGGGTGATGTTCAGCAGCACCTGTTCTATCTGATCCGGGTCGTGGGCCATTTCCGGCAGGCTCGGATCGTAGTCGCGCACCAGCGTGACGTTATCCTGCATTTCCAGCGACACCAGTTGGCAGACGCGCTCCGCGACCTGATGGATGCTTTGGGTGATGTGCTGGCCGGGCCGTTGCGGCCCGAGCAGGCGATCCACCAGATTGCGCAGCCGATCGGCCTGCTCAATGATCACCTTGGTGTATTCGGTCAGCGCCGGATCGGGCAGCGCCTTGGCCAGCAGCTGCGCCGCGCCCCGCAGGCCGCCCAGCGGGTTTTTGATTTCGTGCGCCAAACCGCGCACCAGATCGCGGGCCGCCACCTGTTGGGCATGCTGCAGCTGTTCCTGGCTCAGGCGGCGCTGATTGTCCATCGGCGCCAGCTCGACCAGGATATAGCCTTCCGGCAGCGCCTGAGCGGTCAGGGAAAGGATATGCGCGCGGCCGTCGACCACCAGGGTCACTTCGTTATCGGTGAAGCCCTGCCCGGCGCGCAGGCTTTCGCGCATCAAAGAGACGTTCAGCGAAAAATAACCGAGCAAATCGGGCAGCGGCGTACCGAACAGCTTGCGGGAGCTTTGCGCCAGCAGCTGCTGTGCCGCCGGGTTGGCGTAGTGAACCGCCAGTGAGTCATCCAACAGCAGGATGCTGTTGATGAGTGAATTGAGGATCTGCCCAGCATCGGGCAGCTTGCCAGTTGCCATACAGCAGACTCCTGCACCTTTTTAGTGCATCTATCCTACTCCATCCGGGATCGACACGGTATGGAATAGTTTTGCAGAAAATACGGTGGAGAAAAAAACCCATCCGAAGATGGGCTGAAAGTTTCCACGGCAACAAAAAAGCGATAACAAAAATTGTGGGCGCCGTCCGCCAGGGCAGACGGCGCGGGTAGAACTTAGACGCTGTAGTACAGTTCGAACTCGACCGGGTGTGGCGTCATGCGAATGCGGTCCATCTCTTCTTTGCGCAGTTCGATGTAGGCATCGATCGCATCGTCGGTGAACACGCCGCCGCGGGTCAGGAACTCGCGGTCTTCGTTCAGTGCGGCCATCGCCTCGTCCAGCGAGCCGGCCACTTTTGGGATCTCGGCTTCTTCTTCCGGCGGCAGGTCGTACAGGTTTTTGTCCATGGCGTCGCCAGGGTGGATCTTGTTGATGATGCCGTCCAGGCCGGCCATCAGCAGCGCGGCGAAGCACAGGTATGGGTTAGCCGCCGGATCCGGGAAGCGGGCTTCGATGCGGCGCGCTTTCGGGCTGGCGACTACCGGGATACGGATGGACGCGGAGCGGTTACGGGCGGAGTAAGCCAGCATCACCGGCGCTTCGTAGCCCGGCACCAGACGTTTGTACGAGTTGGTGGTCGGGTTGGCCAGCGCGTTGATCGCCTTGGCGTGCTTGATGATGCCGCCGATGTAGAACAGCGCGGTTTCAGACAGGCCGCCGTATTTGTCGCCGGCGAACAGGTTGGTGCCGTTCTTGGACAGCGACATGTGGCAGTGCATGCCGGAACCGTTGTCGCCGAACATAGGCTTCGGCATGAAGGTTGCGGTTTTACCAAAGGCGTGCGCCACGTTGTGCACTACGTACTTGTAGATCTGAATTTCGTCGGCTTTCTTGGTCATGGTGTTGAAGCGGGTCGCCACTTCGTTCTGACCGGCGGTCGCCACTTCGTGGTGGTGCGCTTCAACCACCAGGCCCATCTCTTCCATGGTCAGACACATGGTGGAACGCAGATCCTGCGAAGAGTCGACCGGTGGAACCGGGAAGTAACCGCCTTTCACCGCCGGACGGTGGCCTTTGTTGCCGCCGTCGTATTTTGTGCCGGAGTTCCAGGCGCCTTCGATATCGTCGATCGCCACGTGGGAACCGCGGATGCTGCTGCCGAAGCGGATGTCGTCGAACAGGAAGAACTCAGGCTCTGGCCCGAACAGCACAGTGTCCGCGATGCCGGAGGAGCGCAGGAAGTCTTCGGCGCGTTTGGAAATGGAGCGCGGGTCGCGATCGTAGCCTTGCATGGTGCCCGGCTCGAGAATGTCGCAGCGAATGATCAGCGTAGGTTCTTCGAAGAATGGATCCAGAACCGCCGTGCTGGCGTCCGGCATCAGCACCATGTCAGATTCGTTGATGCCCTTCCAACCACCGATAGAGGAGCCGTCAAACATTTTACCTTCTTCGAAGAAGTCGGCGTTTACCTGGTGAGCCGGGATAGTCACGTGCTGTTCCTTACCCTTGGTGTCAGTGAAACGCAGGTCTACGAATTTCACTTCATGCTCATTCAGCATCGTCAAAACGTGTTCAGCGGACATACTTAACTCTCCCGGTTTATCATTGTCGTCGTCGTGGAACGAATCTGTGGAACTGGCTTTTTTTCGCCTTGAAAAGACTAAAGCGAAAAGCGTGCCAACTTTTAAAAAAGGCTTTCATCGCCTTTCTGCGCGGGTTTTACCCAACCCCAGTATGCACCATCAGTGATAAATTGCACCGAAGTGGTGCAATCGGAGTGAGTGAGGGCACTGAAATGGTGCAAAAGTGCAACGATTGCGGCTTTTTGCACCGTGAAAGGGATCACAAACTGACCGGTACGCGGTTGTTTATAAGAGATGGTTGTGATCTTGTTTAGTCCCTCGCTTAATACGTGTACAATAGCGCGCTATTTCTAATGCCCGAGGCAAAGCTGTGATCGAAAATTTGCGTAACATCGCCATTATTGCCCACGTTGACCATGGTAAAACCACCCTGGTTGATAAGCTGCTGCAACAATCCGGTACTTTCGGAGAGCGTGCGGAAGCCACCGAACGCGTAATGGACTCCAACGATTTGGAGAAAGAGCGTGGGATTACCATCCTCGCAAAAAACACCGCCATTAATTGGAACGGTTACCGCATCAACATCGTGGATACCCCAGGACACGCCGACTTCGGCGGCGAGGTAGAGCGCGTGATGTCGATGGTTGACTCGGTGCTGCTGGTTGTGGATGCAATGGATGGCCCTATGCCGCAAACCCGCTTCGTGACCAAGAAGGCCTTCGCCAATGGTCTGAAGCCGATCGTGGTCATCAACAAGGTTGACCGCCCTGGCGCGCGCCCTGACTGGGTTGTGGATCAGGTGTTCGACCTGTTCGTGAACCTCGATGCGACCGACGAGCAGCTCGACTTCCCGATCATCTACGCTTCTGCGCTGAACGGCATCGCCGGCGTCGACCACACCGACATGGCGGAAGACATGACCCCGCTGTATCAGGCGATCGTCGACCACGTGTCTGCGCCGCAGGTTGAGCTGGAAGCGCCATTCCAGATGCAGATCTCCCAGTTGGACTACAACAACTACCTGGGCGTTATCGGCATCGGCCGCATCAAGCGCGGTAAAGTGAAGCCGAACCAGCAGGTCACCATCATCGACAGCGAAGGCAAAACTCGCAACGGTAAAGTGGGTAAAGTGCTGGGTCACCTGGGTCTGGAGCGTATCGACAGCACCCTGGCGGAAGCGGGCGACATCATCGCCATCACCGGCCTGGGCGAGCTGAACATCTCCGACACCATCTGCGACACCAACGCCGTAGAAGCGCTGCCGGCGCTGTCCGTCGACGAACCGACCGTCACCATGTTCTTCAACGTCAACACCTCGCCGTTCTGCGGTAAAGAAGGCAAGTACGTGACGTCGCGTCAGATCCTTGACCGTCTGAACAAAGAGCTGGTGCACAACGTGGCGCTGCGCGTTGAAGAAACCGACGATGCGGACGCCTTCCGCGTATCCGGTCGTGGCGAGCTGCACCTGTCGGTGCTGATCGAAAACATGCGCCGTGAAGGTTTCGAGCTGGCGGTTTCCCGTCCGAAAGTTATCTTCCGCGAAATCGATGGCCGCAAGCAGGAGCCATTCGAGAACGTGACGCTGGATATCGAAGAGCAGCATCAGGGTTCCGTGATGCAGGCGATGGGCGAGCGTAAAGCCGACCTGAAAAACATGGATCCGGACGGTAAGGGCCGCGTGCGTCTCGACTACGTGATCCCAAGCCGCGGTCTGATCGGCTTCCGTAACGAATTCATGACCATGACTTCGGGTACCGGTCTGCTGTACTCCACCTTCAGCCACTACGACGACGTGCGTCCGGGCGAAGTGGGCCAGCGTCAGAACGGCGTGCTGATCTCCAACGGCCAGGGCAAAGCGGTCGCGTTCGCGCTGTTCGGCCTGCAGGATCGCGGCAAGCTGTTCCTGGGCCACGGTGCGGAAGTGTATGAAGGCCAGATCATCGGTATTCACTCACGTTCCAACGACCTGACCGTAAACTGCCTGACCGGTAAGAAGCTGACCAACATGCGTGCTTCCGGTACTGACGAAGCGACTACCCTGGTTCCGGCCATCAAAATGACCCTGGAGCAAGCTCTGGAGTTCATCGATGACGACGAACTGGTAGAAGTGACGCCAACCTCGATCCGTATCCGTAAGCGTCACCTGACGGAAAACGATCGTAAGCGTGCCAGCCGCGGTCCAAAAGACGCTTAATCGCTGATTGAGTGTCTCATGCTTAGGGCGCGGTTCTCGCGCCCTGAGTTTTTTCCTCTGTTGTTCCCCGTTTGTGCGGCGCGCTATGCGCTTTTCCGTTCGCTCCCTGTTCAGCTGTTCCTTTTCCCGCTACAGTGAAATCTCACCGGCCCATCAGGAGAGGACTATGCTGTATATCTTTGATTTAGGTAATGTGATCGTCGATATCGATTTCAAGCGTGTGCTGGGCGTGTGGAGCAATTTGAGCGGCACGCCGTTGGCGGTGCTGTCCGATCGTTTCGCCATGGGTGAGGTGTTCCAGCAACATGAGCGCGGTGAAATCAGCGACGAAGACTTCGCCGGCAAGCTGTGCGATGAAATGGGCATCGCGCTCAGCTTCGAACAATTCGCCACCGGCTGGCAGGCGGTATTCGTCGCGCTGCGCCCGGAAGTGATCGACATCATGCAGCGCCTGCGCAACGAAGGCCACCGGGTGGTGGTGCTGTCGAACACCAACCGTCTGCACTGCAACTACTGGCCGCAGCACTATCCTGAAGTGGCCGCCGCCGCCGATCATCTCTATTTGTCGCAAGATCTTGGCATGCGCAAGCCGGAGGCCGATATCTATCAACATGTGCTGGCCGCGGAAAACACCGCCGCCGCAGACGCGGTGTTCTTCGACGATCACCCGGCGAACGTCCTCGCCGCGCAGGCGTTGGGGATCAAGACGGTGCACGTCACCGATCGCGACGTGGTGCCGGCCTATTTTGCCCAATGAGCGCAGGGCGCGTTAAGCTTAAGGCGTATCAACGGACATCAAGGAGTGACCATGTCGTTTTTCCGCCGCAAGAAGCTGCCCCCTGCGATTAAGCCCGGCGTTACTTTTGGGCGTTTGCTGTACCAGCGCATCGACAACGATGGCCTGACGATGCTGGCGGGCCATCTCGCCTATGTTTCTCTGCTGTCGCTGGTGCCGTTGGTCACCGTGGTGTTCGCGCTGTTCGCCGCTTTCCCGATGTTTGCCGACATCAGCGAACAGCTGAAGCGCTTTGTTTTTGCCAATTTCGTGCCGGCCGCCGGCAATGTGATCCAGAACTACCTGGAGCAGTTCGTCGCCAACTCCAACAAGATGACCGCCGTCGGCACCTGCGGGCTGATTGTCACCGCGCTATTGTTGATCTCCTCGGTGGACAGCGTGCTGAACACCATCTGGCGCAGCAAGAACAAACGGCCGATCGTCTTCTCCTTCGCCGTGTACTGGATGGTGCTGACGCTGGGGCCGCTGCTGGTGGGCGCCAGCATGGCCATCAGCTCCTACCTGCTGTCGCTCAACTGGCTGGCGCAGACCGGGGTTAACGGGCTGGTGGATCAGGTGCTACGCATTTTCCCGCTGATTTTGTCGTGCATCTCCTTCTGGCTGCTGTATTGCATCGTGCCGACGGTGCGCGTGCCGCCCAAAGACGCGCTGATCGGCGCGGTGGTGGCCGGATTGCTGTTCGAGCTGGGCAAGAAGGGATTCGCGCTGTACGTCACCATGTTCCCTTCCTATCAGCTGATTTACGGCGTGCTGGCGGTGATCCCGATTTTATTCCTGTGGGTCTACTGGAGCTGGTGTATCGTGTTACTCGGCGCGGAAATCACCGTGACCATCGGCGAATACCGCGACTACCGCCGGCAGAAGGCGGAGCAACAGGAACCAAAACCAGAAGGGCAGCAGGAATGATTGCGTTGATTCAACGGGTGTTAAACGCCAGCGTCACGGTAGGTGGCGAGACGGTAGGCAAAATTGGCCCCGGTTTGTTAGTGTTATTGGGCGTGGAGCAGGGCGATAACGAGCAAAAAGCGCAGCGCCTGTGCGAACGCGTGTTGGGATACCGCATTTTCGGCGACGAGAACGACAAGATGAACCTCAACGTCCAGCAGGCCGGGGGCAGCGTGCTGGTCGTTTCGCAGTTCACCCTGGCGGCGGACACCCAGAAGGGCATGCGGCCCAGCTTCTCGCGCGGCGCCGCGCCTTTGGTCGCCGATCGGTTGTATCAATATTTTGTTGGCCAATGCCGCGAACGCGGCGTAGAGACCCAGACCGGCGAGTTCGCCGCCGACATGCAGGTGGCGCTGGTCAACGATGGTCCGGTGACATTCTGGCTACAGGTCTAAGCATTCGGAGAACAGGCGTCTATGTATCACCTACGAGTACCCGTAACAGAGCAAGAACTGAAGGAATATTACCAGTTTCGCTGGGAAATGCTGCGCAAGCCGCTGCACCAGCCGGTGGGTTCGGAAAAGGATGCCTATGACGCCATGGCCCATCACCAAATGGTGGTGGACGAGGCCGGTAAAATCGTCGCCATTGGGCGGCTGTACATCAATGCCGACAACGAGGCGGCGATCCGTTTTCTGGCGGTAGACCCGACGTTGCAGGATAAAGGGCTCGGGACGCTGGTAGCGATAACGCTGGAGTCCGTCGCGCGGCAGGAAGGCGTGAAGCGGGTGGTATGCAGCGCCCGTGAAGACGCGGTGGATTTCTTCGCCAAGCTGGGGTTCGTCAATCAGGGCGAGATCACCGCGCCGCAGACCACCCCGATCCGTCACTTCTTGATGATTAAACCGGTAGCGACGCTGGACGATATCCTGCATCGCCCCGACTGGTGCGGCCAATTGCAGCAGGCCTGGTATGAACATATCCCGCTGAGCGAAAAGATGGGCGTGCGCATCAGCCAATACACCGGCCAGCGCTTCGTCACCACCATGCCGGAGATCGGCAACCAGAATCCGCACCATACGCTGTTTGCCGGCAGCCTGTTCTCACTGGCGACGCTGACCGCCTGGGGGCTGATTTGGCTGCTGTTGCGCGAGCGCCATCTCGGCGGCACCATCATTCTGGCGGACGCGCACATTCGCTACAGCAAACCGATCACCGGCAGGCCGCGGGCGGTGGCGGATCTTGGTTCGCTGAGCGGCGACTTGGCGCGTCTGGCGCGTGGCCGCCGCGCGCGCGTGCACGCCGAAGTGCATCTGTTCGGCGATGAGGATAAGGGCGCGGTGTTCGAAGGCACTTACATGGTGTTGCCGGCCGAGCCGGATGTGCCGCTGGATCAGGGCGGCTCTGAAGCGCTGGAGGAGTAAGGCGGCGGCCCTGCCCTGAGGGCGGGCCGCGCAGTGCATTACGGCAGCTGTTGGTTCACCGTCTGGCCGTCGCCGGCGGTGGCTTGCAGAGTCCCCTTCAATGAAGCTTTGAACGGCCCGTCGCTGTTCAGCAGCCCTTTCAACTGCAGCTCAAGGTTGCCGTCGCCCGTCAGCGGCACCGGCTGCCATCCCCATTGCTGCAAGGTATTGAGCGGTACCGAGCGGCCGTGCAGCATCAGCTGGAACGGCTTGCCCGGCAACTGATCGACGGTCGCTTTGGCCTCAAGCAACCCATTAGGCATGAAGGCGCTGAGTTCGGTGACGGCGATCTGGCTGGCGTCGGCGTTCAGCGCCAGCGAAGGGCGCCGCACGTCGATCTTGTTGAAGGTCGCCTCGCTGCCGTTCAGGTTCAGCGAACCGGACCATATGCCCCACTGGTGGTCGCGCGCCAGCAGCAGGTTGCTGCCGTAACCGTCCAGCGCGGTGATCTGGAACGGGAATGCCGGGTTGATATCGATAATCAGATTGCGGTTGGTGGTCAGCTTGGTGACGTACACCTCGGCCAGCCAGTCCGGCAGCGGTTTCAGCCACAGCTCGCGCCAGTCGATAGGCAGGGTGTACTCCAGCGCCGCCATGGCCACTTCATCCAGCTGCAGGCGTTTGCCGGCGCGCAGCCAATTGCCGGAGGTGCGCAGCAGCCCGCCTTCCCAACGGGTGGTGAACTGCTGAATGGCGATGCCGGCGGAGGAGAGGCGCAGGGTGGCGATCGGGTCGATCAGATGGAAACCGCCGTTGATCACATCACTGGCGTTGACGTTGAGTGAGCCGTCTTCGCTGCGCCAATCGCCTTTTTCGATGCTGACGTTTTGCAGCGACAGATCGAGATCGTTAAACGCCCACGCCTTGCCTTCCAGGCGCGCGTCGATCAGATCGAAACGCTTGAGGGTGACCGGCGGCAGGGCGGTAAAGCGCCGCATGAATTCCGCCAACGTCATCGGGGTCTGCAGGCGCACGCCGCTCAGCCGCAGGCGATCCACCTGCCAACTGCCGTCGGCGGCGCGGCTGGCTACGCCGGTCAGGTCGCCCTGCGCCAGATCGGCGCCGAAATTGTTCAACAGCAGCTGACCCTGCTTTTGCTCCCCCTGCACCAACACCTTCGAAGCGGGGATGCCGTTCAGCGTCATCGAACCGGCGCTGAACTGGAACTGATTGTTGTCCCCCAGCAGATGGCCGGCCAGCGGGCGCCACGGCGTGATGCCGGCATTGACCTGCTGCGCGTTGAGCTGCCACGCGTTATCGTTGGATTGCAGCGCCATGTTGCTCAGTTGCAGCACGTCGGCCTGTACAGGCAGCGCCGCAGTCTGCGGCTGCACGTTCAGCGTGCCGTCACGCAGCGTGACGCTGTGGAAATAGCGCGGTTCGGTGATTTGGCGCAGGCTGAGGCCGAGATCGACGCGTTTGGCGACCAGCGCCTGCGGCTGGCCGCTGCGCGCCAGCTGCACGTCTTCCAGAGCGATCTGGTCCGGTTGGCGCCACGAATGGGTGATTTTTCCTATCGACAGGCGGTATTCGCTGTTGTCGCTGATCCAGGCGCTCAGGCGGCCTGCCGCCCAGCGGGTTTGCCCGACCAGGTACAGCAGCACCACCGCCAGCACGATCAGCAGCAGCAACGTCAGCAACAGCTTTCCGATAAATTTCATCGTCTACATCCGCATCGGTCAAAAAAGATACCCTGTTTATGCCGCAATTGGCTGGGCATCTCAAGGGCAATGGTCTGATAGACAATAAAAAACGGCCGCAAGCGGCCGTTTGAACGCCAATGGGCGGGTTACTTTTTCTCGTGTTCCTGCGGAAACACCAGGTTCAGCACGATGGCGGTAATGCCGCCGGCGGCGATGCCGGAAGAGAGCAGGGTTTTCAGCCAGTCCGGCGCGAACTGCAGGATCAGCGGCTGCTGGGAGACGCCCATGCCGACGGCCAGCGACAGCGCCATGATCATGATGGCGCGGCGGTTCAGGCGCTCGCGCGACACGATGCGCACGCCGGAGGCGGCGATGGTGCCGAACATCACGATGGTCGCGCCGCCCAGTACCGGCTCGGGGATGTGCTGCACGAAGCCGGCCACCGCCGGGAACAGCCCCAGCGCGATCAGCATCAGCGCCACCACGAAGCCGACATAGCGGCTGGCGACGCCGGTCAGCTGGATCACGCCGTTGTTCTGGCCGAAGCAGGAGTTGGGGAAGGTGTTGAACACCGCCGACAGCATCGAGTTCAGGCCGTTGGCCAGTACGCCGCCCTTCAGGCGCTTCATGTACAGCGGCCCGCTGACAGGCTGTTCGGAGACGTCGGAAGTGGCGGTGATGTCGCCGATGGTTTCCAGCGAAGTGACCATAAAGATCAGCATCAGCGGCAGCAGCAGGTTCCAGTCGAAGCCCAGGCCGTAATAGAGCGGCGTGGGGATGGTGATCGCCGCCGTTGGAGCTGCCGGTGCGTCGGCGGGCAGCATGTCCATCGCCCAGGCCAACAGATAGCCGACCGCCATGGCGATCACCAGCGAAGCGACGCGCAGGTAAGGGTTGCGCTGGCGGTTCAGCAGGATGATGACCGCCAGCACCGCGCCGGCCAGCAGCAGGTTTTTCGGTGAGCCGAAGCTGTGATCGTTCATCGCGGCATAACCGCCGCCGATCGAGGTCAGACCGACCTGAATCAGCGACAGGCCAATGATCATCACCACGATGCCGGAAACCAGCGGGGTGATGATGCGGCGCGCCAGATGCAGCACGCGCGACAGTAAAATTTCGGTGCAAGAAGCGACCATCAGGGTGCCGAACAGCGCGGCCATCATGGTCGGCACGTCGGCGCCGCCGTTTTTCAGCGCCAGACCGCCCATGATCAGCGGCGAAACGAAATTGAAGCTGGTGCCCTGAATCGACAACAGCCCGGAACCCACCGGTCCCCAGGTTTTGATTTGCAGAATGGAAGCCAGACCGGAGGCGAACAGCGACATGCTGATGATGTGCTGGGTATCCTGTGCCGGCAGGCCCAGCGCCTGGCAGATCAGCAGAGCCGGTGTGATCACCGCGACGAACATCGCCAGCAGATGCTGGCCGGCGGCAAACAGCGTTTGCGGCAGCGGCGGGCGATCTTCCAGGCGATAAATCAGTTCACTGGCGCGGGGTTCTGAGGCGGCTTGGCGCGCGGCATCAAGCTCGGAGGATGACATGCTCATGGTGTGGCGTTTCCAGATACGGCAAAGCAGGCATTTTAATGCCCCGCCCCGCAAAAGCAAACGGTTGCGCGCAAATATTATGTTGCCGACTTTCTCGTTTATGTCGCATTTTCATTCATTTTTTCTTGTCATCTCAGCGTTTTTTACTTCTAATCCTGCACTCATCAAGTTTAAAAACTAAGTGGTTTTCTATAACTTATTATTTTTATTTGGATCTTTTCCCTTACATGGAGTACCTGGATGTTTCATCTTGATACTTATGGCACGTTAGTCGCGGCGACGCTGGTTTTGCTTCTCGGAGGCAAGTGCGTCAGAAGCATTCCCCTGCTGCGAAAATATACCATTCCCGCTCCCGTCGCCGGCGGTTTGCTGGTGGCCCTCCTGCTGTTAGCCCTGAAAAAGTTCGCCAACTGGGAAATCAGCTTTGACATGTCGCTGAAGGATCCGCTGATGCTGGCCTTCTTCGCCACCATCGGCCTGAACGCCAACCTGGCGCGGTTGCGCGCCGGCGGCAAGGCGCTGATGGTATTCCTGTTCGTGGTGCTGGGGCTGCTGCTGGTGCAGAACGCCATCGGCATCGGCATGGCGAAAATGCTGGGGTTGGATCCGCTGATGGGCCTGATCGCCGGGTCGATAACCCTGTCGGGCGGCCACGGCACCGGGGCGGCCTGGAGCAAGCTGTTCATCGAGCGCTACGGCTTTGAAAACGCGACGGAAGTCGCCATGGCCTGCGCCACCTTCGGCCTGGTGCTGGGCGGCCTGATCGGCGGCCCGGTGGCGCGCTATCTGGTCAAACACTCCTCTACGCCGGAAGGCACCCCGGAAGACAGCGTGCAGCCGAGCGGTTTCGAGAAGCCGGAAAGCGGCCGCCTGATCACCTCGCTGGTGATGATCGAAACCATCGCCATGATCGCCATCTGTCTGAGCCTGGGGCAGCTGATTGCCGGCCTGCTGAACGGTACGGTGTTTGAGCTGCCTAACTTCGTTTGCGTGCTGTTCGTCGGGGTGATCCTCAGCAACACCCTGGCCTTCACCGGTTTCTATACCGTGTTCGAACGGGCGGTATCGGTGCTGGGTAATGTCAGCCTGTCGCTGTTCCTGGCGATGGCGTTGATGAGCCTGCGCCTTTGGGAGCTGGCTTCGCTGGCGTTGCCGATGCTGGCGATCCTGGCGGTGCAGACGCTGGTGATGGCGCTGTACGCGATCTTTGTTACTTACCGGGTGATGGGCAAGAACTACGACGCGGCGGTGCTGGCCGCCGGCCACTGCGGCTTCGGCATGGGCGCCACGCCGACGGCGATCGCCAACATGCAGGCGATCACCGATCGCTTCGGCCCGTCGCATCTGGCGTTTCTGGTGGTGCCGATGGTGGGGGCGTTCTTTATCGATATCGCCAACGCCATCGTCATCAAGCTGTATCTGCTGCTGCCGGTGTTCCCGGCGGTGGGGTGATATCGCGAGTCATCACGAAAAGGGCGCCGCAGGCGCCCTTTTTTATGCGTTGGAGTAGCGCGCCTTCTCCGGCAGCCAGCGTTCGATCAGCGCCTGGGCGTGTTCCGGATAGTGCTGATGGAGATGGCGAGCGACGCGCTGCACTTCGGGGATCATCGCCTGGTCGCGCAGCAGATCCGCCACCTTGAATTCGGCGCTGCCGGTCTGGCGGGTGCCCAGCAGCTCGCCCGGGCCGCGGATCTCCAGATCGCGCTGCGCGATGACGAAGCCGTCGTTGCTGTCGCGCAGCACTTGCAGGCGCGTTTGCGCGGTTTTGCTCAGCGGCGTTTTGTACAGCAACACGCAGTGTGAGGCCACGGCGCCGCGCCCTACGCGGCCGCGCAGCTGGTGCAGTTGCGCCAGGCCCAGCCGTTCCGGGTTTTCGATGATCATCAGGCTGGCGTTCGGCACGTCGACGCCGACTTCGATCACCGTGGTGGCGACCAACAGCTGCAGCTCGCCCTGTTTAAACGCCTGCATCACCGCCTGCTTTTCCTGCGCTTTCATGCGGCCGTGCACCAGCGCCACCTTCAGCTCCGGCAGCGCGGCTTTCAATTCTTCCCAGGTGGCTTCCGCCGCCTGAGCTTCCAGCAGCTCGGACTCTTCGATCAGCGTGCACACCCAGTAAGCCTGTCGCCCCTCTTCCAGACAGGCGCTTTTCACCCGCTGAATGATGTCGGCGCGGCGGGTATCGGGAATGGCGACGGTGGTCACCGGCGTACGGCCCGGCGGCAGCTCGTCGATGACCGAGGTATCGAGATCGGCGTAGGCGGTCATCGCCAGCGTGCGCGGGATCGGCGTGGCGGTCATGATCAGCTGATGGGCGTGGAAGCCTTGCTCTTCGCCTTTCTCCCACAGCGCCAGCCGCTGATGCACCCCGAAGCGGTGCTGCTCATCGATGATCACCAGCGCCAGGCCGTTGAACTGCACCTGCTCCTGGAAGATGGCGTGGGTGCCGACCACCATCGACACCTGGCCGCTGGCGATGGCCTCCTGCTGTGCAATGCGCGCCTTGCCTTTCTGCTTGCCGGCCAGCCAGCCGACTTCCAACCCCAGCGGTTCGAACCACTGGCGGAAGTTGTTGGCATGCTGTTCGGCCAGCAGCTCGGTCGGCGCCATCAGCGCCACCTGCTTGCCGTGCGCGATGGCGCGAAGCGCCGCCAGCGCCGCCACCAGCGTTTTGCCGGAGCCGACGTCGCCCTGCACCAGCCGCATCATCGGGAAGTCTTTTTGCATATCGGCTTCGATGTCGGCCACCACGCGCGTTTGCGCGCCGGTCGGCGAGAACGGCAACTGGGCGAGAAAACGGTTTTTCAGCCGATCGTCCGGCAGCAGCGGCTGCGCATGATAGCTCTGCGCGCCGGCGCGCACCGCCAGCATGCTGAGGTTATGCGCCAGCAGCTCTTCGAGGATCAGACGCTTTTGTGCCGGGTGTTTGCCCAGCTCCAGATCCGCCAGCTGGATGTCCGGCGGCGGGCGGTGCAGGGTGTGCAGCGCCTGCGGCAGGCTCATCAGGCCGCCGCTTAGCTCCGGCGGCAGCAGCTCGGCGATGGCGCAGGTATCCAGCAGCGCCAGCGCCTGATCGGTCAGCTTGCGCAGCGTGGCCTGCCGCACCCCTTCGGTGGTGGGGTAAACCGGCGTTAGCGACTCCTGCAGCTCAACCTCGCTGGTTTCGCCCTGAATACGGTATTCCGGATGGATGATCTCCGCGCCGTGGTTGCCGCGTTTGATCTCGCCGTAGGCGGTCACGCGGCGGCCGGTGGCCAGGCTGTTTTTCATTGCGGCGTTGAAGTTGAAGAACCGCATGGTGAGGATGCCGGTGCCGTCGCTGATCTGGCAGGTCAGCATGCGGCGGCGGCCGAAGCTGATGTCGCTGCGCAGCACTTCCCCTTCTACCGTGGCGTAGATGCCCGGCAGCAGATCGTTGATCGGGTAGAGNGTGCGGTCTTCGTAGCGCAGCGGCAGGTGCAGCAGCAGATCCTGAATGGTGTCGAGGCCAAGCTTGGCCAGTTTGCCCGCCTGGCTGGCGCCAACCCCGGAAAGCGTGGTGAGTGGGACAGCATCCAGCAGGCGGCCTTTCATTTGCGCACCGTCGCCTGCATGGCCGCCCACCATTCGGCGCTGGCGACCACCTGGCCCTGTTCGTCGATCTGCGGACGCGGTAGCCCCTTGCGCTTGGCCACGTTGGCCAGCACCGGATAGCCGCCTTCGAACAGCAGACGCTGCTGCTCTTCTTCGTCCAGCATGCTGTTGTCGCGGCGATACAGACCGGCGTTCTGCCGCTGGCGCTGCGCCTCATACAGGATCAGCGCGGAGGCCACGGAGACGTTGAGCGATTGCACCATGCCGATCATCGGAATGACGATGTCTTGATCGGCCAGCGCCAGCGCTTCTTCGGTGATGCCGGTTTTTTCCTGGCCGAGCAGCACGCAGGTTGGCCGGGTGTAGTCCACCTCGCGGAAATCGACCGCGCGCGCAGACAGGTTGGTGGCCAGAATTTGCATGCCCTGCGCTTTCAGGTGACCGACCGCGTCGCCGATGGTGGGATGGGTTTTAACGCTGACCCAGCTGTTGCTGCCGGCGGCGGAGGAAACCAGGGTGCGCATGCGGGTGGTGGGCCACACGGCGTGGACCTGATGCACGCCGACGGCGTCGGCGGTGCGGATAATGGCGGAGACGTTATGCGGCTTGTGCACCTGCTCCAGGCAGACCGTCAGATCCGGCTGCCGGGTCGCAAGCATTTCACAAATCCGCGCATAGCGTTCAGGACTCATAAGCGCTAGTTTCGGTTGCGGTTAACTTTGATCACATCCGGCATGATACGGATTTTACGCATAATGTTTGCCAAATGGATGCGATCGCGGGTGGTCAAGCGGATAAAGGCGCTATAAACCCGACCGTCTTTCTCTTCGGTGTTCAGGCTCTGAATATTGGACTCGGCCGCGTTGATCGCCGCCGTCAGGTTGGCCAGCGCGCCCTGGTGGTTAAACATATCCACCTTGATCTCGGCGATGAACTCCTGCTCGGTCTCTTTATCCCACTCAACCGCCATGAACTTCTCAGGCTCTTTCTGATAGCCGCGAATATTGCGGCAAGATTCATGGTGGATCACCAGCCCTTTGCCCGGACTGACGTGAGCGATAATAGGGTCGCCCGGAATCGGACGGCAGCACTTGGCGAAGGTGATCAACACGCCGTCGGCGCCCTTGATGGCCAGGTTGCGCACGCCGGAGGTGGTGCCCAGGCTGGACTGATCGCCCTGCAGGTTCTTCGCCACCACCACGCTCATGGCGTTGCCCAGGCCGATTTCCGCCAGCAGATCGTCCAGCGTCGCCAGCTTCATGCGGTCCAGCTCGTGCTGAATGTTTTCCTGCGGAATTTCGGCCAGCTTGCGGCTGCCGCCCAGCGCATGGTTGAGCAGACGGCGGCCGAGGCCGACGGAGTCGTCGCGCTTGAGGTTCTTCAGCATCTGGCGAATTTTGGCGCGCGCTTTCGAGCTGACCACGAAGTTCAACCAGGCGGCGTTGGGCCGCGCGCCCGGCGCGGTGATGATCTCGACGGTCTGGCCGCTGGTCAGCGACTGCGACAGCGGGTACGGCTGACGATCGACGCGCGCGCCGACGCAGGCATGGCCGATATCGGTATGCACCGCATAGGCGAAGTCGACCGGCGTGGCGCCGGCGGGCAGCTCGACGATGCGGCCTTCCGGGGTGAAAACGTAAATCTCATCCGGGAACAGATCGGATTTGACGCTCTCGATAAATTCAAACGAACTGCCGGCGCTTTGCTGCAGCTCCAGCAGGCTTTGCATCCAGCGCTGGGCGCGGATCTGCGCCGTAGTGCCGGTTTCGCCCTGTTCTCTTTCCTTGTAAGCCCAGTGCGCGGCCACCCCCATCTCAGCCATCTGGTCCATGTCTTCGGTGCGGATCTGCACTTCGACCGGCACGCCGTGCGGGCCGATCAGCGAGGTATGCAGCGATTGATAGCCGTTGGCCTTGGGAATGGCGATGTAATCTTTCACCCGCCCCGGGCGCGGTTTATACAGGCTGTGCACCTGGCCGAGCACGCGGTAGCAGGTATCGACCTCTTTGACGATCACCCGGAACGCGTAGATATCCATGATGGAATGGAAACGCTGTTCTTTCAGGTGCATCTTGAGGTAGATGGAGTAAAGGTGTTTTTCCCTTCCGCTGACGCGGCAGGCGATGCCGGCCTCGGTCAGCCGCCCTTCGATCTCGGAGAGGATTTTTTGAATCATCTCTTTGCGATTGCCGCGCGCCGCTTTCACCACTTCCTTGATCACGCGATAGCGGTTTGGGTACAGCGCCTCGAAGCCCAGCTCTTCCAGCTCGGTTTTCAGGTGATGAATACCCAGACGGTGGGCGAGGGGGCTGTAGATTTCCAGGGTTTCACGCGCGATGCGCCGGCGTTTGTCGGGGCGCAGCGAACCGAGGGTGCGCATGTTGTGCGTACGGTCGGCCAGCTTGATCAGCACGACGCGGATATCCTGCACCATCGCCATGATCATCTTGCGGAAGTTTTCCGCCTGCGCTTCTTTCTTGTCCTGGAACTTCAGTTTGTCGAGCTTGGAGACGCCCTCAACCAGTTCGGCGACGCTCTTGCCGAACAGCTGTTCCATATCTTGATAGGTGGCCGGGGTGTCTTCGATGACGTCGTGCAACAACGCCGCCATCAGCGTCTCGTGGTCGAGACGCATTTCCGCCAGGATGCAGGCCACGGCGACCGGGTGAGTAATGTAGGGCTCACCGCTGGAGCGTGTCTGGCCCTCGTGCGCGTCGCGCGCGACGAGGTATGCCTGTTTGAGGCGCTTAATCTGCTCCTCGGGCAGGTAACGTTGAATCAGCAGATTCAGGCTTTCAAACAGGTACAAGGCGGACTCGCTGTCTAATTAACGACGACCTTCAGCAATCGCGGTAACCGCTTGAATCTCTGCGGCTTCCTGCTCTTGCTGCTCCTGGCGCTCACGCACGTCGAGGATCTGGCTGGTGATCAGGCCTTCTTCGATTTCGCGCAGGGCGATAACGGTGTACTTGTCGTTCTCTTCCGGAACCAGTGCATCTTTGCCGCCGGTCTGGATCTGACGCGCCCGACGAGCAGCGACCAACACCAGGTCAAAACGGTTACCAATTTTCTCTACAGCGTCTTGAACAGTTACGCGTGCCATATTTGTGCTACTCCACAGGTGACGAAAAGACTGGGCATGATACTGAAACTGCCTTCAGTCTGCCAATAGTTTGCTGATTAAAGCGTCATGCCGCAGCAACTGGCGGCCCAAACGCAGGCGTTCGGCGCGAATGATGGTCTTCAGATCGGACAGCGCCAGATCGAAGTCATCGTTCACGATCAGGTAATCGTACTCCGCGTAATGCGTCATTTCCGCCACGGCCTGAGCCATGCGTTTGGCGATCACCTCTTCGGAGTCCTGCCCGCGCCCCCGCAGGCGACGGCCCAGTTCCTCCTTCGACGGCGGCAGAATGAAGATGCTGCGCGCCTGCGGCATTTTGGCGCGGATTTGCTGCGCGCCCTGCCAGTCGATATCCAGAAACACGTCTACGCCGGTCGCCAACACTTGTTCGATGGCGGCGCGCGAGGTGCCGTAATAGTTGCCGAACACTTCGGCGTGCTCAAGAAACGCATCCTGCTCGATCATCCGGCGGAATTCGTCTTTCGAGACGAAGAAATAGTGCTCGCCGTGATTTTCACCCGGGCGGCTGTCGCGCGTGGTGTGCGAAACCGAAACCTGCGTGTCGTACAGCGGTTGCGTCTTTAACAAAGCCTGAATCAGACTTGATTTACCTGCGCCACTGGGAGCAGAGACAATATAAAGCGTGCCTTGAGCCATGATGATGTTCGTTGATAACGGTTGATATGCCAAAAACAGCGGATGTGTATTTTCTCCGCACAGTATACACGGCTAACGCGCCGGGTGCAGCGTTAGCTCGCATTTTGCCCGTGGCTTTGCGCGGAAAAAGCGTCGAATGAGCGAATATGCGCGCTGAAGAGCGACATTTTGGCGGTTTTGGCCCAGCGGCGGCGCGCTGCCGCCCCGGGATCAGTGATCCGGATGCTGGTAGTTGAACACCGGCAGACCGAGGCGGAAGCGCAGGGCGATCAGACGCGCGCTCAGGCCGGCGACCAGCGTGAGGATCACCACCAGATTGTGCGGCAGGCTGAGGTGCTGCAGGCCGATATACAGCCAGGCGGCGCTGAAGGAGATGCCGGCGTAGATCTCTTTCTGGAAAACCAGCGGGATACGGTTGCAGAACATATCGCGCAGCACCCCGCCGAAGACGCCGGTGATCACTGCGGCGATGGCGGCGATAATCGCGCTGTGCCCCATATCCAGCGCCACCTGGGCGCCGATGATCGAGAAAACGATCAGTCCGACGGCGTCGAGCACCAGGAACAGGCGGCGCAGATGGCGCATCAGGGGAGCCACCCAGGTGGTGACGATCGCCGCTATCGCGACGATGACGATGTATTCCGGGTGTTTGACCCAGCCCAATGGAAAATGCCCGAGCAACATATCGCGCACCGACCCGCCGCCGATTGCGGTGACAGAGGCGATGATGATCACGCCGAACATGTCCATTTGGCGGCGGCCGGCCGCCAGCGCGCCGGTCATGGCTTCGGCGGTGATGCCGATGATATAAAGGATGCTCAGTAACATAAGGGATTCACAGCGTACTTGCGTCAGAATGATGGCCGGCAGGGTAATCGCCGCCGAGGACGCGCGCCACTGAGTTTTTTTCACCGATGGCATTTCGGATTAATTTAGCTAATCCAAATTCCGTTTTTATTGCCGATAACCAGCCTTTTTTAACATCTGGATGTTGATAAAAGCATTAGAAATTTCGCGCTGGTTTCCATCGCTGACTATGCTTTTTGCAGCTAATCCTTCAACCGAGAAACCGAGACTGCTGATGAAAAACTCCCCGAGACTGGCCGCCGGCGCCGTGGTGGCCGCCCTGCTGCTGAGCGGCTGCGTGGCGCCAGGCCACCAGGCAACGTCACCCGCCCCGGTTTGCCGCACCGGTGATCCGCTGGTGCAAACAACGCTCTACTTCGGCCTGAACCGCCCTGCGGGGCCGGCGATCACCGCCGCCGAGTGGCAAACCTTCGTCGATAGCCAGGTGACGCCGCGCTTTAAAGACGGGCTGACGGTGCTTGATGCCAAAGGCCAGTGGCTGGGCCACGACGGCAAACTGGCGCGCGAGAACAGCAAGGCGCTGCTGTTGATCCATGCGCCGGGCAAAGAGAGCGAGGCGAATATCGAGGCGCTGCGCAGCGGTTATAAGCAGCAGTTTGCGCAGGATTCGGTGATGCGGGTGGATGCGCCGGTGTGCGTGGCGTTTTAAAACGAACTCCCGGCCCTGTGGCCGGGAGTGGGGATTACAGCACCAGGCCGGCGATGGCCGCCGACAACAGGCTCACCAGCGTCGAGCCGTAAACCAGCTTCAGGCCAAAACGGGAAACCACGTTGCCTTGCTGCTCGTTCAGCCCCTTGATGGCGCCGGCGACGATGCCGATGGAGGCGAAGTTGGCGAACGACACCAGGAACACCGACAGAATGCCCAACCCGCGCGGCGACAGCTCCGCCGCGATCTTCTTCAGCTCAATCATCGCCACGAATTCGTTGGCCACCAGTTTGGTCGCCATGATGCTGCCCGCCTTCAGGGCCTCCTCCGCCGGGATGCCGATCAGCCAGGCCAGCGGATAGAACACATAGCCGAGGATCTGCTGGAAGCTGATGCCAAGCACCGCGGAGAACAGCGCATTGACGGCGGAGATCAGCGCGATAAAGCCGATCAGCATCGCCGCGATGATCATCGCAATCTTGAAGCCGGCCAGAATGTACTCGCCCAGCATTTCGAAGAAGCTCTGATCTTCATGCAGTTTGTTCAGCTTCAGCTCCGGCTCGTCTTCGACCTGATACGGGTTGATGATCGACAGGATGATGAAGGTGCTGAACATATTAAGGATCAATGCCGCCACCACGTACTGCGCGTCGATCATCGACATGTAGGCGCCGACGATGGAGAGCGAAACCGTCGACATGGCGGTCGCGGCCATGGTGTACATGCGGCGCGGCGAGATGTCGCCGATGATGCCCTTGTAGGCGATGAAGTTCTCTGACTGCCCCAGCACCAGCGTGCTGACGGCGTTGAACGATTCCAGCTTGCCCATGCCGTTGACCTTGGACAGCAGGGTGCCCACCAGACGGATGATCAGCGGCAGGATGCGGAAATGCTGCAAAATGCCGATCAGGGCGGAAATAAAGATGATAGGGCACAAAACGCCGAGGAAGATAAACGCTAGGCCATCCTTGCTCATGCCGCCGAACACGAACTCCGACCCTTGGGCGGCGTAGGCGAGCAGGGTGTCGAAGAAGCCGGCGACGTGCTTGATCACGCTGAGCCCGCTGGCGGAGTGCAGGAAGAAGTAGGCCAGCGCGCCTTCGATCACTAACAGCTGGATGATATAGCGCAGGCGGATTTTCTTGCGATTATTGCTGACCAGCAGCGCCAGGGCGATGATCACCACCAGGGCCATAATAAATTGCAGAATTTGTGGCATAAACGGTCCGTACGGTTCACGGGCAGGAAAAAAACACATTTAGCCACAGCATCGCCGTCCTTTCATTACCTTGCGTGATAATTAGAACAAAATACTTATGGCATGCGGGATATCTTGCCGATTGTCATCCGCACGCGCTGCTCGGCAGTTTTTCATAAGCCCCCGAAGTGCCTTAGTGGGCTGTCTTCCATGATGCCTGCCGGCTCGCAGCCTGATGCAACCACCGTCCCGCACGTTCAGGCGCCTGGAATCTGGCTCGCAATGGGCGATTTTTCCCGGCGCAAAGCGTGGTTTTCTCGGCTAAGGCGGAGAAACATGTTTGGGCAAGGCGCCGCGACTGGCGCGCATTTTCTCAAACCAGGAGGCGAACGATGAATACCGGCACGTTGCTCAGGGCGCTGGCCAACGGCGTTAATCCCGACACCGGCGAGCTGTTGAAACCGGCTTCAGCGGCCTGCGCGCCGGAGGCTATCCGGCTGCTGTTCGCATTGGCCAGCGAGTTCGACGGCGAATCCGAACTGCAGAAAAAAGCCCGGCTGACGCCGGAGGAGAAGCGGCAGAAGAATCTGGCCGAGGGCCGGCCGGCCAATGCCTACTTCCCCTGGCCGGAAGAGGAAAAGCTGCGGCTGCGCGAGAGCCATGCGGCTGGGGCGACGCTGGAAGCGCTGAGCGATGAGTTTGAGCGCTCAACCTGGAGCATTGCGGTGCAGCTGCAGAAAATGGGGCTGATGGAGGAAGAGCAGGCGGCCGCCTATCGCTGATCTGCAGCCATAAAAAAGCCCGCTTGACGCGGGCTTGATGGCATGCGGAGCGGGATCACTCGATGTTCTGGATCTGCTCGCGCATCTGCTCGATCAGCACCTTCAGCTCGATGGCGGAGGCGGTGACGTCGGCATTGATCGACTTGGAGGCCAGGGTGTTCGATTCGCGGTTGAACTCCTGCATCATAAAGTCGAGGCGGCGGCCGACGGCTTCTTTCTTTTTCAGGATGTTGTGCGTCTCTTTCACGTGCGCTTCCAGACGATCCAGCTCTTCGGCGACGTCGATGCGCTGCGCCATCAGCACCAGCTCTTGCTCCAGGCGGGTGTTTTCCAGCTGCACCTGCGCCTCTTCCAGCTTGCTGACCAGGCGCTCGCGCTGCCATTGCAGGATGTTCGGCATCTGGGCGCGCACTTTAACCACTTCGGCGCTGACGCCGTCGAGGCGCTGTTCGATCAGCGTTTTCAGTGCGGCGCCTTCGCTTTCGCGTGCGACGATAAAGTCATCCAGCGCGCCGTCCAGCGCCTGCATCAGCTCGGCGCTGATGGCGTCCAGATCCTGCTCCTGCGCGGACATCACGCCCGGCCAGCGCAGCACGTCGATCGGGTTGATTTCCCCTTCGTCGCTCTGCATTTTCACCCAGTTGGCGGCTTCGACCAGCTGTTTGGCCAGTTTTTCGTTCAGGATCAGCGAGCTTTGCGCGCTTGGATCCAGTTCGAAACGCAGGTTGCATTCGACTTTGCCGCGGGTCAGGCGGCCACGGATACGTTCACGGATCACCGGCTCCAGGCTGCGGAATTGTTCCGGCAGGCGGATGTAGGTTTCTAAGTAGCGCTGGTTAACGGAACGCAGCTCCCAGGCTGCGCTGCCCCATTCACCCTTGATTTCACGCCGGGCGTAGGCGGTCATGCTGCGGATCATTGATGCGTACCCGTAATAGGAAAAGATGGGGCGATTATAGCGTCGCGGCTGCGGGCAGGATAGGCATTACGTCACGAAGCCCGTATAATGCGCAGCCAATAGTTGATTTGAAGCCGGAGAGAGCCCATGCGTCCTGCAGGCAGAGCACCACAGCAAGTTCGCCCCCTGACACTGACCCGTCACTATACCAAACACGCTGAAGGTTCAGTGCTGGTTGAGTTTGGCGATACCAAAGTCTTGTGCACCGCCACGGTAGAAGAGGGCGTTCCGCGCTTCCTGAAAGGCCAGGGGCAAGGTTGGATCACCGCCGAGTACGGCATGCTGCCGCGCTCCACCCACAGCCGCAACGCCCGTGAAGCCGCCAAAGGCAAACAGGGTGGCCGCACGCTGGAGATCCAGCGCCTGATCGCTCGCTCGCTGCGCGCCGCAGTGGATCTGAAAAAGCTCGGTGAATTCACCATCACCCTCGACTGCGACGTACTGCAGGCCGACGGCGGCACCCGCACCGCTTCCATCTCCGGCGCCTGCGTGGCGCTGGCCGACGCGCTGAACACGCTGGTGGCCAACGGCAAGCTGAAAGCCAATCCGATGAAGGGCATGGTGGCGGCGGTTTCCGTCGGCATCGTCAATGGCGAAGCGCTGTGCGATCTGGAGTATGTGGAAGATTCCGCGGCGGAAACCGACATGAACGTAGTGATGATGGAAGACGGCCGCATGATTGAAGTGCAGGGCACCGCCGAAGGCGAGCCGTTCAGCCACGATGAGCTGTTGGCGCTGTTGGCGTTGGCCCGAGGGGGCATCGAAACCATCTTCCAGGCGCAGAAAGCGGCGCTGGCGGACTGATTTTTCAAGGCGACTGAGAAGTCGCCTTTTTTATGCCCGGCGATCGGGCGGCAGTAATGACAAGACCCAAGCAGATTCAGACGAGGAGAAGCAGTAATGAAAGCCTATCAGCGCCAGTTTATCGAGTTCGCGCTTAACAAGCAGGTATTGAAATTCGGCGAGTTCACCCTGAAATCCGGCCGCACCAGCCCGTATTTCTTCAACGCCGGCCTGTTTAATACCGGGCGCGATCTTGCGCTGTTGGGGCGCTTCTACGCCGAAGCCCTGATGGATTCCGGCATCGATTTCGATCTGCTGTTTGGCCCGGCCTATAAAGGCATTCCTATCGCCACCACCACGGCGGTGGCGCTGGCGGAACACCATGAGCGCGATGTGCCTTACTGCTTTAACCGCAAGGAGGCCAAGACGCACGGCGAAGGCGGTTCGCTGGTGGGCAGCCCGCTGCAGGGGCGCGTGATGCTGGTGGACGATGTGATCACCGCCGGCACCGCGATCCGCGAATCGATGGAAATCATCGGCGCCAGCGGCGCTTCGCTGGCGGGCGTGCTGATCTCCCTCGACCGTCAGGAACGCGGCCGCGCGGATATCTCCGCCATTCAGGAAGTGGAGCGCGACTATCACTGCAAGGTGATTTCAATCGTCACGCTGAAGGATCTGATCGCCTATCTGGAAGAGAAACCGGAGATGGCGGACCACCTGGCGGCGGTGCGCGCTTACCGCGAGCAGTACGGGGTATAAATAACAACGCCGGGCATGCCCGGCGTGTTCGTTATTGCAGCTGTGCCGCCAACAGCGGCCAGCGGGCGTCGAATTCCTGTGTGGGGCGATAGCGGAATTCCGAACGCACATAGCGCGACAACATGCCTTCGCAGAAGGCCAGCAGCTGGCTGGCCAACAGCGTTTCATCGACGATAAAGCCTTTGCCTTCGCGCAATTTGCGCTCTTTCAGCACCTGACGCAGCTGCGCCTCGATGCGTTCGAACAGTTGGTTGATGCGGCCCTGCAGGCGATCCTGTTCAAACATCAGCGCGTGGCCTGTCATGATGCGCGTCAGCCCCGGGTTGCGTTCCGCAAAGCCCAGAATCAGCAGTAAAATCAGGCGCAGACGATTGAACGTCTCTTTCTCGTCCTGCAAGATCAGGTTGATGCGGGTGATCAGGCTGTCTTCGATAAACTCGATCAGACTGTCGAACATCCGTGTCTTGCTGGGGAAATGCCGGTACAGCGCAGCTTCAGAAACACCCACGTTTGCGGCGAGCTTGGCGGTGGTGATGCGTTGGCTGCCGTCGCTGGATTCCAGCATCTGGGCTAACGCCTGCAATATTTCCTCGCGCCTATTCCTTTTCGTATTTTCTTTTTCTGCCATGTCTGATTAGACCCTTGCTAAAACTTAACTGACGGAAACCCGGGCACCGGCCGCTGCAGAGCAGGCTCTGTGCGGCTTATGTGATAGCTTTTTTACGATGCTGGGGTCAGCGGCCTTAACGGCCTTTTTCCGCGCTGCCTGGTGTGCGCTGCAATTGTCGCGGTAAAACCTTGCCGCAGAGACATCCCTCTCCCCGGAAAGCAAGGTTCAGGCGACGTTTCCCTGCCGGCCCTCGTGCATTGGGTGGCGCTTAGTGGCGCCCCGAGTGGCCGAAGCCGCCTTCGCCGCGTTCGCTGCTGTCGAACTCTTCCACCAGGTTGAATTCGGCCTGCACCACCGGCACGAAGACCATCTGCGCGATGCGTTCGCCCGGCTCGATGGTGAAGTGCTTCTGGCCGCGGTTCCAAACGGACACCATCAGCTGGCCCTGATAATCGGAGTCGATCAGGCCGACCAGGTTGCCCAGCACGACGCCGTGCTTATGGCCCAGGCCTGAGCGCGGCAGGATCACCGCCGCCAGGCCGGCGTCGGCGATGTGGATCGCGAGGCCGGTAGGCAGCAGCGTGGTTTCACCCGGCGCCAGCTCTACCGCGCTATCCAGACAGGCGCGCAGGTCGAGACCGGCGGAGCCCGGCGTAGCGTAGGTCGGTAGCGGGAAATCCTGACCGATGCGCGGGTCGAGGATCTTAACGTCGATTTTTTTCATCATAACGGCTGACTATCTCGTCTATTAAACGTTGGCCAAGGAGTGCCTTGTCGCTCAGCGCCAGGCGCTTTTCTCCATCCTGCCAAAAAAGGTGCAGGGCATTGGTGTCGCTGTTGAACCCGTGCTCTGCAAGCGAAACATCGTTAGCGCAAATCAAATCCAGCTTCTTACGCGCCAGTTTTTGCCGCGCGTATTCTTCCACATTCTGGGTTTCGGCGGCAAACCCCACGACAAACGGTCGATTTTTGGTCATCGCCGCCACGCCGGCGACGATATCGGGGTTTTTTACCATCTTGAGGACGATTTCATCACCCTGTTTTTTTATTTTTTCATCGGCGATCCGCTCGGGACGGTAGTCAGCCACGGCGGCGCAGGAGATGAAAATCTGCTGCTGCGCGGCGCGCTGTTGCACCGCCTGTTCCATCTCCAGCGCGCTGGTGACGTCCACGCGTGCGACCCTCGGCGGCGTCGGCAGGCTCACCGGCCCGGCGATCAGCGTCACCTGCGCGCCGCGGGCGGCGGCGGCGCGGGCGATGGCGAAGCCCATTTTGCCGGAGCTGTGATTGCTGATGAAACGCACCGGATCCAGCGCTTCGCGCGTCGGGCCGGCGGTGATCATAACCTGCAAATGTTGCAGATCCTGCGGGGCGGAGAAATGACCGTTCGCCAGCTCGACGATGTCCAGCGGATCCAGCATGCGGCCCGGGCCGACGTCGCCGCAGGCCTGGCTGCCGCTGTCCGGCCCCCAGAGCAGCATGCCGCGCGCCTGCAGCGTTTGCAGGTTGGCCTGCGTGGCGGCGGCGCGATACATCTGCTGGTTCATGGCGGGGGCGGCGGCGATGGGGGCGTCGGTCGCCAGGCAGACGGTGGTCAGCAGATCGTTGGCCATGCCGGCGGCGACGCGCGCCAGCAGATCGGCGGTCGCCGGCGCCAGAATCACCAGATCCGCCCATTTGCCGAGTTCGATGTGGCCCATGGCGGCCTCGGCGGCGGGATCCAACAGATCGTCGGACACCGGGTGGCCGGAAACGGCCTGCAGCGTCAGCGGCGTAATGAACGCCTTGGCGGCGTGGGTCATCACCACGCGCACTTCTGCGCCCCTGTCGCGCAGGCGGCGCACCAGCTCTGGGCATTTGTAGGCGGCGATGCCGCCGCTGATGCCAAGCACAATATGTTTGCCGGAAAGTCCCGTCATCATCATTGTCCGATTGAAAGCCGAAAGATGCGCCATTTTAGCATATCCGCCGTTCAGGTGAGTGATTCCGCAATGGCTGCAGGGCGTTACATTGTGCTTTGCGAAACACTTCGCAATGTTATCAAACACCTGTCGAACGCGCCGGGCGGCGCGTGGCATGCTGTAGCCCTTTCAGGGAGGAACACGATGAGCAACCCGACTGTGGCGTGCTGGCCGGGCGCACTGGCGCCGCGTGAAAAGCTGTTGATGCAGGGGGCCGCGGCGCTGTCCGACGCGGAGCTGTTGGCCATTTTCTTGCGCACCGGGTTGCCCGGCGTGCACGTGATGCAGCTGGCGGAGCAGCTGCTGCGCCGGTTCGGCTCGCTTTACCACCTGATGTCGGCCGATCATCAGGCGTTTTGCAGTCAAAAAGGCCTGGGCGACGCCAGCTATACGCAGCTGCAGGCGATTGCCGAGCTGGCGCTGCGCTTCTTTTCCAGCCATTTGTCGCAGGAAAACGCCATGCTCAATCCGCGCGTCACCCAGCATTATCTGCAAAGCCTGCTGGCGCATCGCGAGCGAGAGGTCTTTTTGGTATTGTTTTTAGACAATCAGCACCGGGTTATTCGCCATCAGGAGATGTTTGCTGGTACCATCAGCAGCGTCGTCGTCTACCCGAGAGAAATTGTGCGTGAAGCGTTGAAGGCTAATGCCGCCGCGCTGATTCTCGCGCATAATCACCCTTCGGGTAAGGCTGAACCCAGTCATGCCGACCGTTTAATAACGGAACAGGTGGTGAAAGCCTGTCAGTTATTGGAGATCCGAGTGCTTGATCATTTGGTGATCGGTCGGGGTGAATGCGTCTCTTTTGCCGAGCGCGGATGGCTTTAAGCGATTTTTTCGCGATCCTTGTGGGATCTTTAGCTGTTCGGGACTTGAGCACTTACGCTTCAGAGCGTATACTACGCCACCTTTGAGAATCTTGGGTTTGGCGCAAGAGCCTATCTCAGCAGGTTTCTGACCTGATGTGTGGTTTCTACCTGATGACGAGAGTCTCCTCAGTATGAAGTTTGCTGAGATGGGCTCTAAAAGCCTGACGAGGCGGCCATACCCTATACGAAGCTCGAGCTGATTTGATTTTTGGAGAATAGACATGTCCCGAGTCTGCCAAGTTACTGGCAAGCGCCCGGTGAGCGGTAACAACCGTTCCCACGCAATGAACGCGACCAAACGCCGTTTTCTGCCTAACCTGCACTCACACCGTTTTTGGGTTGAGGCTGAGAAGCGCTTTGTAACTCTGCGTGTATCTGCTAAAGGTATGCGTGTTATCGATAAGAAGGGTATTGAGACGGTTCTGGCCGATCTGCGTGCCCGTGGTGAGAAGTATTAAGGAACTGAATCATGGCTAAAGGTGTTCGCGAGAAGATCAAGCTGGTTTCTTCTGCTGGTACTGGTCACTTCTATACCACCACGAAGAACAAGCGTACTAAGCCGGAAAAATTGGAACTGAAGAAATTCGATCCAGTTGTCCGTCAGCACGTAGTATACAAAGAAGCTAAAATTAAATAATTTTAGTGGATTAATGAAAAACCCGGCCTTGGCCGGGTTTTTTGTTTTATAAAGGGTAGAAAACGTCGGAGGGGAAGCCAGATGCCTGAATTACCGGAAGTTGAGACGAGCAGACGCGGTATAGAGCCTTATCTTGTCGGCCACAGCATTCAGTATGCGGTGGTGCGCAACGCGCGCCTGCGCTGGCCGGTTTCCGAACAGATCCTGACGCTGAGCGATCGGCCGGTGCTCAGCGTGCAGCGCCGGGCCAAATACCTGCTGATCGAGCTGGAGAACGGTTGGATTATCGTGCACCTGGGCATGTCGGGCAGCCTGCGCATGCTGCACGAGGAAAACGAAGACGAGGCCGGCAAACACGACCACGTCGATCTGGTGATCAGCAACGGCATGATCCTGCGCTATACCGATCCGCGCCGTTTCGGCGCCTGGCTGTGGTGCGAAGACCTGGCGACCAGCAGCGTGTTGGCGCATCTGGGGCCGGAACCGCTGAGCGAAGCGTTCAACGGCGACTACCTGTATGAAAAATCACGCAATAAGCGCACGCTGATCAAACCGTGGCTGATGGATAACAAGCTGGTGGTCGGCGTCGGTAACATTTACGCCAGCGAATCGCTGTTCAGCGCCGGGATCCTGCCCGATCGTCCGGCGGGATCGTTGAGCAAAGCCGAAGCGGAACTGCTGGCGAAGACCATCAAGGCGGTGTTGCAGCGCTCTATCGAGCAGGGTGGCACGACATTGCGCGACTTTTTGCAGTCGGACGGCAAACCGGGGTATTTCGCGCAGGAGTTGCAGGTTTACGGGCGGGCGGGAGAACCTTGCCGCGCGTGCGGCACGCCGATCGAATCCGCCAAGCACGGGCAGCGCAGCACCTTCTTTTGCCGGCGCTGCCAGCGCTGAGCATCACTCGGCGGCGAGCTTCGCCATCAGCGCTTGCGTCACCACATCAGGCAGGAAAGGCGCAATATCGCCGCCGTGACGCGCGACCTCCTTCACCAGTGAGGAGGAGATGAACGACCACTCTTCGGAAGGCATCAGGAACACGCTTTCCAGCGTCGGCATCAAATGGCGGTTCATGTTCGCCAGCTGCAGTTCGTATTCAAAGTCAGACACCGCACGCAGGCCGCGCACCAGGATGTTGGCATTCTGGTGAGCGGCAAAATGCGCCATCAGCTCGCTGAAGCCCAGTACTTCCACATTGTCCAGATGCGAGGTGACCTGCGTCGCCAACGCCACGCGCTCATCCAGGCTAAACAGCGGCTTTTTGCTTGGGCTGGCGGCGATGGCCAGAATCACGTGATCGAACATCAGCGACGCGCGCGTCACTAAATCCAGGTGGCCGTTGGTCATGGGATCGAACGTCCCGGGATAGATGGCTTTGCTGGTCATGATTCACTTCTCTGAGTAGTTGCGGCCCAATGCCCATAATGCGGCATATTTATTGAAGGTATATTGCGCGTTGACCACCGCCAACAGCAACCCCTGTTTGCCATCCAGGAAGCCGGCGCGCAGCAGCCAGGTTTTGACGAAGGCGCCGAGCGTGTGGGTCAGGATAGACAGATAGCCGCAACGCTTGCCGGCTCGATGACGCTGTGTGGCCCACTCTTCGGCATAGCGCAGCTGTTTGCGCTGGAAGGCGAAGAAGTCGCGGCAGGTCAGGTGCAGCATATCGCCGCTGAGGGGGATGACTTTGGCGTCGCCGATGTTCAGCGACTCGTGCACCAGATCGTCGTTATAGCGATAGCGTGGGTTGGCGTACAGGCGGTTGACGCGGTCGGGATACCAGCCGCTGTGGCGCATGAAGCGGCCAAGGAACAGGTTGCGCCGCGCACAGCTGTAGACGGCGCCGTCGTCCGGTGCGTTCAACACCCGTTCGATGGATTGCCGCAGTTCGGGCGTGACGCGTTCGTCGGCGTCGATCATCAAAACGTAGTCATGGCTGGCGTAGCTTTGCGCCAGCTGACGCTGCTTGCCGAATCCTTGCCAGTCGGTGTGCGTGAAGACTTTGGCGCCCAGGCTTTCGGCGACGGCGACGCTGTCGTCCTCGCTGCCGGAGTCCAGCACGATGATTTCATCGGCCCACTCGACCGAGCGCAGACAGTCCGGCAACAGCCCGGCTTCGTTTTTGGCGATCATCACCACCGACAGGCTTTTGCGGCTGCTCATTCAGTGGCTCCGGGGCGGCAGATGTGGTTCAAGCAGCTGCAGCAGGCGCTGCAACGCTCCCTGATTCTGATACAGCACTTCCACCGCATGGCGGCCGTAGTAGCGACGGTAATCTTCGTCAGTCAACAGGGTTTCCACTTCCTTCACCAGCGAATCCACGTCGGCCACGGTGATCAGGCCTTCGGCCTGCGAGAGCTTGGCGCAGATGTCTTTAAAGTTGAAGGTATGCGGGCCCATCAGCACCGGGATGGCGTGCGCGGCGGCTTCCAGCGGGTTGTGCCCGCCGCGTTCCACCAGGCTGCCGCCGACAAAGGCCAGATCGGCGATGCCGTACAGCAGCATCAGTTCGCCCATGGTATCGCCGATCACCACTTGGGTGCTGCCAGACGGGATTTCGCCGCTGCTGCGCAGGGTGTAGCTGAAGCCGGCTTTCTGCACCAGCTCCTTGGCGGTCGGGAAGCGTTCCGGGTGACGCGGCACCAGGATCAGCAGCAGGTCGGGGTGTTTTTCCAGCAGCTTGCGGTGCGCTTCCAGCAGGATGGTTTCTTCACCGTCATGGGTGCTGGTGGCGATCCACACCGGGCGGCGCGGCGCCCATTGGCGGCGCAGCGTAACGGCGCGGGCGGCCAGTTCCGGGGTGACGGAGATATCGAATTTCAGGCTGCCGGTTACGGCCAGCTGCGAGCGTTTCAGGCCCAGTTCGATAAACCGATCGCCGTCTTCCTGGTTCTGTGCGGCGATCAGCGTAATGCGGCGCAGCATATCGCGCATGAATCCGCCAATTTTCTTATAGCCGGCGGCGGAGCGGGCCGACAGGCGCGCATTGGCGATCACCAGGGGGATTTGCCGCTGATGCAGCGCGTTGATCAGGTTAGGCCACAGCTCGGTTTCCATGATGATCACCAGCTTGGGATTCACCTGGTCGAGGAAGCGGTTCATGGAACCGGGCAGATCGTAGGGCAGATAGACATGATGCACGTCTTTGCCGAAAGCGGACTGGACGCGTTCTGAACCTGTCGGGGTCATTGTGGTCACAGTTATCGGCAAAGCGGGGTAACGATGGCGCAGCGCCCGCACCAGCGGGATGGCCGCCAGCGTTTCGCCGACGGAGACGGAATGCAGCATGATGCCGCCCGGCACGACTTTCCCGGCGCAGAAGCCATAGCGTTCCGCCCAGCGTTTACGGTAGGCTGGAGCTTTGCGGCTGCGCAGCAGTAAGCGGAGCCAGATCAGGGGTTGGATGAGGTAGAGTAGTACCTGATATAAACGCAGCAACATTCTATCAATTTCATTTATATGGGTTATTCGGAATAGTACCATAACTGGAAGGGAAAGGCGCTAATTTGGTAACCTTGGGTGTCAGTTTCAGACAACCGGCGAGCGATTTCGCCGATAGGCTCGGAATGAAGAATATTTTAATTATTCGCCGCGACAACATCGGCGATCTTGTTTGCACCACGCCTCTGATTGAAGGGGTGAAAATTGCCTATCCAGACGCAAAAGTTTATCTGCTGATCAATAAAGTCAGCCAGGACGTTGTTAAAAACAACCCTCATCTCGAGAAAGTCTTTGTCTATAAAAAGGCCAAACACAAGGCGAAAAATGAAACGACGTTGGGCGTTTATTTCGAACGTCTGATGATCTTCCTGAAGCTGCGCAAAATAAAGTTCGATGCGGTCATTCTGGCCAACCCGGTGCCATGCAAATACAGCCTGCGTTTAGCGAAAATGGCCGGCGCCACCCATATCATCGGCGCCGATCTGGGCACGAAAGATATTCATCGCCCGTTCCGCAAGGACGATTTCCGCGGCCTCCATCAGGTCGAACACACCTACAGCTATTTATCGGCGATCACCGATCAATCCATTCCGATCCCGCCGGTGCGGGTATTCCTGACGCCTGAAGAGCGGCAATTGGCGGCGCAGCGGCTGCAGGAACGTCTGCCGTCGGTCGAACGGGTATGCGCCGTGCATATCAGCAGCCGCAGCCCGAAAAGACGCTGGCCGGTTGAACGCTATGCCGAAATCATCAACCGTCTGACCGCCGATCCCCACACCGGCGTGCTGATCTTTTGGTCGCCGCAGGGCACGCTGGCGCCGGATGACGTCGGCGATCAGCAGCGCGCCGAACAGCTGCTGGCGCTGTGCCAAAACGAACGCGTCGCGCTTTATCCGACGGCGTCGGTGCGCGAGCTGTTGGGCGGGTTTGATTTATGCGACCGGGTGCTGTGCAGCGACGGTGGGCAGATGCATCTTGCCGCTGCGTTGAATAAGGACATGGTGGTGTTCTTTGGCGATACCGATAAAACGTCCTGGCATCCATGGACCGGCCGTCATCATATTTTGCAGAGCGGGTCGGGGCACTGTGAAGATGTTTCTGTCGATGAGGTTTGGCAGAAAATGCAGGCGCTCAACTAACGAAGAAAATAAGGCAGGCATCCCCTGCCTTATTTATTTTTTTATTATTTTTCTTTCAGCTCAATATATTGATGGCAAATAGGCTCAAGCCCGTAGCTCAGCAATTGCTGTTGATTTATCTGTGGCGGGTTGGCGTAAATTTCCGCCATTTTTTCTGCCAGCGACGCTTCGTTTAATTCCGCCAACGCGTTAGCCATGCCGGCTTTTTCCAGAATTTCCGCAGGGCCGCCCGGACAGCGGGTGCTGACCACCGGCGTGTCGCACAACAGCGATTCTACCAGCACATTGCCAAACCCTTCGCTATCGGAGCTGAGCACCAACAGCGAGGCATGGCGGATAAACGGATAGGGATTGGTCTGGAAACCGAGGAACAGCACGCGCTCTGCGATGCCCAAGTCTGCCGCCAGACGCTTGACCTCGGCGAAGCGGGCGTCATCCCCGGTGCCGATCAAGGCCAGCGGCGCCTGAATGCCGGAGAGCGCATAGGCTTTCAGCAGGCGGTCATGCCGCTTGGTGGCGTGAAAGCGGCCGACGTGCACCAGATAGTCCTGGCCGGCCAGTTCGCAAGGCGCCGCCGCCTGTTGCCGGATGGCGTCGATGTCGAACGGATTGTTGATGACCGCCAGGCGGCGCGGGCGGATCGGCAAGTTCCGCTGCAGATCGTCGCCGACCGCCTGTGAAACGGCGACGATATTTCTCCCCTGGTAAACGTTGGCGATTTTGCGTTGCTTCAGCCAGCGATCCAGGCCTTTGCGGTGGCCGAGGTAGGAGGTGGAGAGAATGCCGTGAATGCAGAACCACAGGCGATCCGAAGCCAGCCGCTTGCTGCGGCTGACGATGCGATCGGTTTTGTGCAGGTTGGAGAACACCAGATCGAACGCGCCGCGTTGGCGCTCGTGTTCGGCTATCGCCCGATCCAGCGCGGCGGCGCGGCGCGGCAGCTCGGTCAGCTTGCGCCAGGGGGCACGGCTGCGATCGGCCACCACCTGATAATCAATGCCTGACGGGATAGGGTAATTGCAGACGTCACGCAGCGAGATCAGACTGACGTCATGCCCCTGTTGCTGCATGCCCTGACACAGGGTCAGCACCACTTTTTCCGCGCCGCCTCCCGGCAGGCCATCGATGATCATCAGAATACGCATAGCTAATCCAGTAACCGGTTATAGAGGGAAATGAGCTGTTCGGACAGATGCGCCGGCGTAGCCGTCATAATGCGCAATCTTGCCGCTTCGCCCATGGAGGATCCCAGCGCCTGGCGCGGCAGCGCCCGAATGGCTTCCGTGATGGCCGGCACGTCGAGCGCGTCGGTCACGAAGCCGTTCTGGCCCGGGGTGATAAACTCGGCGCCGCCGCAGGTGGTGCTGGTGATAACCGGCAGGCCGCAGGACATGGCTTCCAGAATCACATTCGGGAATGGATCGTACAGCGTCGGCAGCAGCAGCGCATCCGCGGCCTGATAGAACGGCAAGGTCTGTTTCTGCACGCCCATAAAGTGAATGCGATCGCCGCAGCCTAGTGACTGCGCCAGCGCCCGGTAGCGTTTTTCGGCCTTGTCTTTGCCGACCACCAGGAGGTGGCTGTCGGTCACCGCCACGGCGCGGATGGCGGCGGCCAGCCCTTTGCGCTCGAAACCGGAGCCGACGAAGACCAGGCAGTGCGCCTGTTGCGGGATCTGATATTGCTCGCGCAGACGTTGACGCTGGGCCTCGTCGGCGGGCGGGAATTTTTGATTGTCGATGGCGTTATAGATCACCGTGATCTTGTCGGCGGGCACGCCAAAGTCGGCGATGATTTCCTGCTTGATCATCTCGGCGTTGCAGATGACGGCTTTCAGCTCGGGCGCGGCGTACATGGCGCGTTCGGCGCACATCACATAGCGGTGATAGCGGTTGGAGAACAGCCACTTGCGGCGCCACTCCGGCAGCAGACGCGCGCGTTGCAGCAGCCAGCGGCGGTGTACGCCGTCGCCGGCGCGGTAGATGTCGCAGCCGGGAATGCGTTCGTGGCTTTGCACCAGATCGAAGCGCTCTTTCTGCCACAGCGCCCTGGCCGCCACGGCGAAGCCCCGTTCGCGGCTGATGCGGCCGAGCTTTAACGGATTGCACAGGTGAATGTGCCAGTTGGGATTGGCGTCACCTTGCCATTCGCGGGTGATGACGTTCAGATCGAGATCCTGTTGTTCCAGCGCTTCCAGGGCGCGGGAAACGAAACGTTCGGCTCCGCCGTCCGGGCGGTATTTTTGGCGAACGATCGCCAAACGAAATGCTTTCATGCCAGCGTGCTCCGCGCGGCTGCAATCACCGCGTCTGTAGGAATAAGGTCGAGATACCGTTCGTCGGTGCCGGTATCGATGGCGTCCGGATCGGGCAGTTCGCCGAAGTCGCCGGCCCAGATCACGGCGCCGGTAGCTTGCCACGGCCGCCAGAAAGTCAGCTTGGAAGGGCCGAACAGCGCCACGCACGGCGTTTGCAGCGCGGCGGCCATGTGCATAGGCACTGAATCCACGCCGATAAACAATTTGGCGTGGTCGATCAGGGCGGCCAGTTGGCGCAGCGTCAGCTGGCCGGCCAACGAGATTACGCCCTGCGGCGGGCAGAGCGCCAAAATGCGCTCGACCATGGCTTTTTCTCTGGCGTCGGGGCCGGAGGTGATCACCAACTGGTGTCCGTCGGCCTGCAAGGCGGTGAGGGTGGCGGCCATTTTCTCTTCGCTCCAGCATTTGAAGAACCAGCGCGAGGTGGGCTGCACCACAATATAACCGCCGGCGACGCCCTGTTTCTGCAACCGTTGCTCACAGGTTTGCCAATCCTGCGGATCGTAACTCATGGTCACATGTTCATTGAGCGCGGGCAGGTTCAGCGGCGCCAGCAGCGAAAGATTCTGTTCGACGGTATGCAGGTGGGCGTGATTGTCGACCGGCACCAGCTGCGTATGGCAATGGCGCCACAGGAAGCCGCGGCGTTTGGGGAAATCGAAGCCCAAACGGATGCGCGCGCCGGTCAGGCGCGTGATGATGGCGCTGCGCCACTGATCGGCCAGATTGACCACCAGATCGTAGCGCTGCGCCTTCAGGCGGCGTAGCAGCGCCAGTTCGTGCCCCAGATGCGCGCGGGCGCCCTGTTTTTTCCATTGGCGGTCGATGGCGAACAGCGTCGACAGTTCCGGATTACTGGCCAGCATCTCTTGTGTTTCCTGATACAGCAGCACATCAATCTGCGCCTGCGGGTAGTTTTGCCGCAGGCTGCTGATGACCGGCGTGACCAGCAGCATATCGCCGTGATGGCGCAGTTTTATGATCAAAATACGCTGTACGGATGGGGCGGAAGTTAGTGCTGGCGCGTCGTTCATCATGAGTCGCTTTCTGGGAAACCAATCTTTGATTCTAAATGACCCGATCGCATGTGGCTACTGTTGCACGGTTTTCTTGCCGGGCCGCAAAAAAATCGCCGAGCCGGGGACGAATGCGCTTCAACGTTGTCCAAACCAGGCAGCAAAGTCGTTTGCCCTGGCGAAACGGCCTGCGTAACATAGTGCATTCTGTTGATATCAGGCTCGATATTCATGACTAAACCGGCGTTTCTCATCACCATTGATACCGAAGGCGATAATCTGTGGCAAAACCACGATCGCATCGCGACCGAAAACACGCGTTTCTTGCCGCGCTTTCAGGCGCTGTGCGAGAAATACGCCTTCAAACCGGTTTATCTCACCAACTATGAAATGGCGATGGACCCGGCTTACGTCGAGTTCGCGCGCGACGTGATCGCCCGCGACGCCGGCGAGGTCGGCATGCACCTGCACGCCTGGAACAGCCCGCCGTTGACGCCGCTGACCGACGATGACTGGCGCCACAAGCCTTATTTGATCGAGTATCCCGCCGATCAGATCCGCGCCAAGGTCGATCACATGACCAAGCTGCTGGAAGATGCCTTCCAGACCAAAATGCTTAGCCATCGCGCCGGTCGTTGGGCGTTCAACGAATACTATGCCTCACTGCTGCTGGAATACGGCTATCAGGTGGACTGCTCGGTGACGCCGCGGGTCAACTGGCAGTTTTCGCCGGGTAACCCGCAGGGCAACGGCGGTACCGATTACAGCCGGTTCCCGTCGCAGGCCTATTTCATCGATCCGCAGAACATCGCCAAGCCGGGCGCTTCGGCGCTGCTGGAAGTGCCGATGAGCATCCAGTACAAGCATTCGGCGCTGATGAATGCGTTCAAGCAGGGCTATGATCGGCTGCGCGGCAAGCGGCGTTCGCCGTCCGTCAACTGGCTGCGGCCGAGTGGCGGCAACGTGGCTAAGATGCTCAGCGTGGCTGAGGCATCGCTGGCGCAGGGGCATGACTACGTTGAATTCATGCTGCACTCCTCCGAATTTATGCCGGGCGGCAGCCCGACGTTCAAAACCGAGCAGGATATCGAAGGGCTGTACCGCGATCTGGAGCAGCTGTTTGACTGGCTGCAGCAGCGCACGGTGGGCATGACGCTGGCCGAGTATTATCAACTTAAAGCGAACTAAGCACGCACATGTCGAAGAAATGGAAAATCAAGGTTGCCGACTGGTTCTTGCGGCGCTATACGGCGAAATACGGCCGTTTTCAGGACAAGGCGACGTTCGACGGCGCCCAGCAGTTTGACAATATCGTCATCTATTCCACCACGGCGTTGGGCGACTTCATGTTCAACACGCCGGCATTGAGGGCGATGCGGGAACGCTACCCCAACGCGCACATCACGCTGGTGGTGCACAAGAAAAACCGCGAGCTGGTGGAAAACGGCCGCTATTACGATCGCGTGGTGTATTGGGACAGCAAGATCAAGACGATACGCCCGTTGCTGAAATCGCTGCGCGAACATCAGCCGGATTTGGCGCTGATCCTGCACTCCCATCTGCCTTATGACATCATCAGCGCCGTACTGGCCGGGGCGAAGTACATTATCCGCGATAACTACAGCTCGGGCATTTGCGGGCTGGAGCCTTGGCTGACCAACTATGTCTTCCATTATTACGGCCACTTCGTGCGCCGCAAGCTGGAGCTGATTTCCATTTTAGGTTGCCGCAGCGACGATCCGACGATGGAAATTCCCGTGGATTATCAGCGCGGCGTCAAAAGCAGCGACCACCCCACCATCGGGTTTCAATTGGGGGCATCGACGGAGTCGCGTTGCTGGCCGGTTTCACACTATGCGCGGCTGGCCGATGAGCTGGTGGCGAAGCACCCCAATGTACGCATCGTGCTGATTGGCGCACCGTTTGATGACGGCAAGGCCAAACAGTTTATGAGCCTGATCGGCCCGCAAACGCAGGCCTGCGTGGATAACCAGATCGGCAAAACGGGGCTGCAAGGCTTGCTGACGTTGCTCGACAGTTTCCATGTTCTGGTCACCGGCGACACCGGGCCGCTGCATCTGGCGGTGGCGTTGAAGGTGAAAACCATCAGCCTGTTCGTGACCGCCGATTCACGCTCCACCGGGCCGATTCAGGATCCTGAACTGCACCGCATCATTCAGGTGTCGCGTACCGGCTATACGATGCCGCTGGAGGCAGAAAGCCCGATGGGGGTTATTCAACCGCAGCGGATTTATGACGAACTGGTCGCGCACGTGCCTTTAGCGCGCTAAAGGTGCGGCGACGCATCGGCCGCGAGGCCGATGCGGTTAGCGCGGCCTGCGCCCGCGCAGCTTAGAAAGCAAGGTATCCACTCGCGCATAGCGCATCTGACGGACTTTTTTGCCCGGCACGTCGCTGTTGCGGCAGACAGCGGCGGCGCGGCGCAGAATGTGCAGCGTTGCCGGCGCGTAATGATAATACCCGTACACCGCCTTCGACATGCTTTTCACCTCGGAAAAGCAGTTGGCCAGCATCAGGGCGGCCAACCGGCGCAGCGGCTCATCCCCAGGATGTTGCGCCACAAAGCGCAGCATTTTCTCCATAGCGAACAACAGATCGTCAATATCTTTGGGTTTGATATTGCGGGTGATGCCCTGGTTGTTATCCCGATAGAAGTAGAGTTCGCACTCAAGATGGGCGATACGGCGAGTTTTGAAATACTGAAAAGGCGTGAAAATCACGTCTTCATAGCGCCTGCCGTCTTCGAACGCTTCCCCTGCCAGCAGCGTGCGTTTATATACCCGGCTCCAGAGATGCCACATTGAGCGCGCGAACAGCGGTTGCAGGCAGCTCAGCCCCAACGATGAAAAGTCGTAGGCTACGGGCTGCGTCGCGCGGTTCTCGGATTTCGGCGGTTGTTCGGTGAACTTCTGATAATTAAAATCGATCAGGTCATACTCACCGGCGATCAGCAGGGGATGCAGGATCGCCAGATAGTCGTCGCTTAGCAGATCGTCGCCGTCGAGAAAGGTGACGTAGCGCCCGGTGGCTTGCTGCATGCCGACATTGCGGGCGTGCGCAATACCGCCGTTGGCCTGAGAAATAAAAGCCACCTGCGGATGCTGCCGCTGCGCCAGATACCGGCTGACCAGCGCCCCCGACGCATCGGTAGAGCCATCGTCGATGATCACCACCTCAATATCATCAGAAATCTGCGTAAATAACGAATCCAGCGCAGCGATGACGAACGCTTCGTTATTATAAAACGGCACGATAACGCTGAGCAGCGGTGGCTGAATGTTCACGCGGCCTGCTCCTGTGCGGAAGGCTGTCTCGCCACGGAGAGCACCCCAGCGATCAGCGCCAGACAGAACATGGCGGTGCCTTCCGTGCTGAAGAAGATGACGTCGCTCAGCCCGTAAACGAACAGGCTGGCGCTCACGCTCAGCAACAGCGCGTTGCGCTGCGGCCGGAACGAAGAGAAGAACAGGCAGACATAGAGCGCCAGCAGCAGCAGTACGCCCCAGACGCCCTTGAGCGAGTAGGTTTCCAGCAGCTCGTTGTGCAGGTGGACGTTGATATAGGGCATAACGCCAGACAGGCGAGGTTGCTGTGCGACCATCGCACGGATCTCTTCGCCGCGCTGTTCGGCGGATTGGCCCCAGGGGGCTTGTGAGCCGGTACGCCATGCCAGCGTTTGCATCGACAGCCGTGAAATGATCGAGTTTTCAGTCTGTGGCTGATCCATCAGACGCATATCGGTCTCAAAGGCCTGAATGCGTTCTTCTATCTGCGGTTTAAACACCAGGCCGCAGGCTACGAGCAGCAGCGGTACCGAGGCCATCAACGCGAGTTTGTGTTTTCTGGAAACCAGTTGCTTGGTGGCCAGCAGCGACAGACAAATCGCCACCGGGTAGACCAGCATCGCCGCGCGGGTGCCGGTGAGCACCAGCGCAGAGAAGGACAGCAGGAATGCCGCAATGTACAACAACAGACGGTAGCGGGTGCGCAGCATCAGGATGGCTTGCATCATGACCAGATCGATGGCGGTCATCAGGTAGGCGGCGACCGTGGCGCGATCGAAGTTGAGCTCTACGCGCGGGATATCCAGACGCAGCCCTTGATAGAGGGAATAACCGTTGATCGCCAGACCGGTGACGAGAGCCACAACGATCAACAGGCGCTGCACGCACAACCGCTCATTGAGCGCAATCAGCAAGATGAAAGCGGTCGCGAGCTGCAGTTTGCCGGTCGACATATAAGAGCGATAAATATTGATGTAGTCACCCGGCTGTTTGAAGTGATGCATCCAGAGGATGGTTCCCATGCCTACGCTGAACATCAACGCGGGCAGCAGCAGATTTCTAACGTTGCTGAAGTAGTAGCGCGGGTATAGGCAAACGGCGATAAAGGCGATGTAGCTGGAAACGTAAAACAGATTGCGTCCGGTCGCGGAACCGAAAGGGATGGTGCAAAAAGCGATGGCGCACCCCAGATAGATCAGATAGCTGAAGGCAGGGTGCGGCGTTCTGTATTTTAGCATCGGGCGTGTTTTCCGGCTCACGTTTCAATTAAGCGATAAAGGATCGCAGCGTGTCGTCGAATTCAACTTTGAACTGAGCATAGTTGAAATGTTCCGCAGGATAGCGCTGCGCATTTCGGCTCAGAGTCTGGTAGGCTTCGCGCTCCAGCAATTTCTCAACGGCATCCGCACAGTCGATATGCGACAGCAGCTTGGGCGCCACCAGGCTATCGGTCAACGGATCGTAGACCTCATGCGGGAAGTCGACCTCGATATCGGTGAGCTGCCGGTGCTGTTCGATGGTGACCGACGGCGTCAGGCCAATGCCGCAGACCTCGTCTTTCACCGCTTCCGGCTGGCCGTCGACCTGCGGGAAGATGACCGGCACGCCGAAATAGAGCGATTCCATGCAGGACAAGCCGAACGGCTCGGTGATCGGCGTGCTCATGTAGATGTGCGTGCGATTGAAGAAGCCGGCGACGTCATCCTGATAACCGCTGAAAGTGACGCGATCGCCGAGCTGAAGCCGATCCGCCAGCGCCTCGAACGCCGCGCGATCCGGCCCTTTGCCGGCCACTTCCAGCGTGACGTCATGCCCGCGCCGCAGCAGTTCCTGCATCATCAATAATGAAACGCTGATGCCTTTCAGGCTGACCAGGCGTGAGGCCGTGCCGATCCTGACCGGCTGCGACAGCGTTTTCGGCGCGGCGTCGATCCCCGCCGGCGTCTTGATGCGGTTGATCACCACGTGATTGGGGCAAGGCAGATTAAAGCGCAGCTCCATCACCCGCTTCGACGCGTGTGAGGCGGAAATGACGCCGTCCAGCATGGCGAAGAAACGCAGCGTCTTTTTATTCTTGGGGTAACGCCAAGAGCAGCCGTGATCGTAGTAAACCAGCTTGCCGCGCTTGGGTTTGGCCGCCAGCCCCGGCACCAGGTCCCAGACGATCACCACGTCGGCGTTGGCCCGCTCGATTTTCCACTTCAGCAAAAATTTGCGCAGGAACTGCGGGCAGCGCAGCGGCAGCGCATTGATCAGGCGGTTGGCGAAGGTGACGGGCTGATGCGCAGGCAACTGGCGGCGGATCTCTTCGCCAATGTCGCCGCTGATGCACAAGACCTGGTTGCTGCCGTCGGTGGTATCGTTGATGTACTGCAGAAACAGGCGCTCGACGCCGCCCATTTTACCCAGGTTGATAATATGCAGTTTTTTCATGCTATAACCTTTTGCAACGCCTGCCATGCCGTATCGGCGTCAATTGTCGCCATGCTTTTTTCCGGCGAAATCAGCGAGTGCTGATTTTGCCCGTAGCCGCCGATCAGACCGGGATCGGTCGGCCCGAACAGCGTGATGTTCGGTTTGTCGAGCGCGGCGGTCAAATGGCTGAGCCCGGTGTCGACCGAGACCACGCCCCTGGCGCCGGCCAGCACCTCGGCCACCTGCTGCAGGCTGAGCTTCGGCAGCACTTCGACATGTGAAAAACCTTCCGCCAAGCGCAGCGCGCGCTGATGTTCATGCTCTGCGCCCCACGGCAGTTTGATCTTCAGCCCGCTGTCCGCCGTCAGTGAGATCAGCTCACGCCAGTTTTGCTCCGGCCAATGCTTGTCGTCACGGGTTGTCGCGTGCAAAAACACCAAATACTGCCCGGCATCGGCCGGCGGGCGGCTGAGAAAGCGTGCGGCGATGGCGTAATCGCCGTAGCTGCCTGGCTTGTCGTAGCCAAGGCTTTTGGCGAACAGTTCGCGCGTGCGCTCCACCGCGTGCTGCTGCTTGTCTATCTCATGGCGCACATTGTAGAACCAGCTGGCGAACGGTTCGCGCGCGCTCTTGCAGTCCGGGCCATGTTTGTCGCCTTTGGCGATGCGCGTGATTAGCGCGGCGCTTTTGATCAGGCCCTGCGCGTCGATCACCACGTCGTAACGGCGTTCTTGCAGCGCGCGTTTGAAGTCGCAGCGCTGTTGCCGAGTGTCGTTGCCGAACCAATTTTTTCGCCAGCGGCGAATGGCCACCGAGATCACGCGATCTACCGCCGGGTGCCAGGTGGGGATTTGGCTGAAGCCTTCTTCCACCACCCAGTCGAAGCGAATATCGGGAATGGCCTGCAGCGCGTCGGTCAGGGCGGGCAGTGTATGCAGCACGTCCCCCATCGAGGAGGTTTTTACAATTAACACCTGCATGATTATTCCTCGCTGGCGACAAGTAACGGCGTCAGCGCGTCCAACACTTGCTGCGGCTGAATATCGATCAAACTTTGGTGGTATCCCTGCTCGGCATCGCCCTTACGCACCTTGTGGTAGCCGCTGATCAGACGAATGACCCGCGCCTTGTCGGAAAGCGGCGGCGTGAAGTCGGGGCTGCTTGGGCCGTACAAGGCTATCAGCGGTTTGTTCAACGCTGCGGCAACGTGCATTAAACCGGAGTCGTTGCTGACCACCGCCCGGCAGGCTGCGATCAGGATAACTGCTTGCTCCAGCTGGGTTTTTCCGGCCAGGTTAAGGCAGAAATCGCGGGCGTCTTCCTGCAGCGCGGCGCGGATCTGTTCGCCGGCCTCATGGTCTTTCGCCGAACCGAACAGCGCGATTTGATAGCCGCTCTCGATCAGCCGTTGTGCCAGCGCCGCGTAGTGATAGTGCGGCCAGCGCTTGGCGGGGCCGAATTCTGCGCCCGGGCAAAAGCCGACGATCGGGCGGCTGTCGGTCAGGTTGAAGGCCGCGGTGGTATCGGCGATCTCTTCGTCGCTCACCTGCAGCCGCGGCCACAGCAGCGGCTGCGGCAGATCGTCGGCGCGCTGAATGCGCCCTTTGTCATAGGCCAGCGCCACATAGCGTTGCACCATCAGCGGGAAGGCGGCCTTGTCGAGCACGCGGACATCGTTCAGCAGGCCGTAACGCATTTCGCCCCGCCAACCGGTGCGCTGCGGGATATCGGCGAAGAAGGGCACCAGCGCGGATTTGAACGAGTTGGGCAGAACGTAAGCGCGATCGTAACGGTTGGCGCGCAGAGCGCGCCCCAGGCGGCGGCGCTCGCCGAGCCCCAGCGCGCCGTGGCCCAGCGGCATCGCCAGCGCCTGATTGACTTCCGGCATGCGCGCCAGCAACGGGCGGCACCAGGCCGGCGCCATCACATCGATCTCCGCCGACGGGTATTCGGCCTTCAGGGTGCGATAGAGACTTTGCGACATCATCATGTCGCCAACCCAAGAAGGGCCGATAACCAGTATTTTCATACCCAGCGTTAATTCCTTCAGCTTATGCGGTGCGGTTCAACCAGGCCATGTACTCTTTCACGCCTTCGGCGACCGTTTTGAACGGTGCGTCGTAGCCGGCGGCGCGCAGCTTGGTCAGATCGGCCTGGGTGTACGCCTGATAGCGGCCTTTCAGCTTCTCCGGGAACTCGATGTATTCCACAGCGCCTTTCTGGTGGAAGTCCACCACCGCATCGGCTACCGCCTGGAAGGTTTCCGCTCGGCCGGTGCCGCAGTTGAAGATGCCGGATTTGCCGGTTTCCCAGAACCACAGGTTAACCGCCGCCACGTCGCCGACGTAGATGAAGTCACGCTTGAAGTTTTCGCTGCCGGCGAACAGTTTCGGGTTTTCGCCGCGGTTGATCTGGGTATTCAGGTGGAAGGCGACGCTGGCCATGCTGCCTTTGTGGCCTTCGCGCGGGCCATAAACGTTGAAGTAGCGGAAGCCGCAGATCTGCGAGTCCGCTTCCGGCAGGATCTCGCGCACGTACTGATCGAACAGGAATTTGGAGTAGCCGTACACGTTGAGCGGCGCTTCATACTCACGCTCTTCGATGAACTCTTCGCGGCCGCCGTAAGTGGCGGCGGAGGAGGCATACAAGAACGGGATTTCGCGATCCAGGCAGTAGTGCAGCAGATCTTTGGAGTACTGATAGTTATTGTCCATCATGTACTTGCCGTCCCACTCGGTGGTCGCGGAGCAGGCGCCTTCGTGGAACACCGCTTCGATATCGCCCAGATCGTCGCCGGCCACGATGCTGGCGATAAAGTCTTCTTTATCGATATAGTCGGCGATGTCCAGATCGACCAGGTTGACGAACTTGGTGCCGTCTTTCAGGTTATCCACCACCAGGATATCGCGATATCCCTTGTCGTTCAGTGCCTTAATGATGTTGCTGCCGATCATGCCGGCGCCGCCTGTGACGATAATCATTGGGTTACCCCTGCTAAGCTGCCTGGCGGGGCACAATGCCCCACGCTCAATGGCGGTTATAATAGCATTTCATGCCGCGGCAAACAGCGGAAGGGCTCCGAATATCCCGCATTGCCATTGAAGTCCGCCGTTTGCCGTGATATCTGCTGCAATTTTAATATTCTCTCCCGCGCATTCTCGTCAGTTTGGTTACAAATCAGTAAAATATGCCGCAAATAGCCCAATCCTGGAGATAACCGAATGTCAGCGTCTTTTTATCAGCAGTTGGAACAACAGCTTGCCGCCACGCGCAGTGAAGGGCTGTTCAAGGAAGAACGCATCATCACCTCCGCGCAACAGGCGGATATCGCCGTCGCCGACGGCAGCCATGTGATCAACTTCTGCGCCAATAACTACCTGGGCCTGGCCAACCACCCGGCGCTGATCGCCGCCGCCAAGTCTGGCATGGACAGCCACGGTTTCGGCATGGCGTCGGTGCGTTTCATCTGCGGCACCCAGGACAGCCACAAGCAGCTGGAACAGAAACTGGCGGCCTTTTTGGGCATGGAAGACGCGATCCTGTACTCCTCTTGCTTCGACGCCAACGGCGGGCTGTTCGAAACCCTGCTCGGCCCGGAAGACGCCATTATCTCCGATGCGCTGAACCACGCGTCGATCATCGACGGCGTGCGCCTGTGCAAGGCCAAGCGCTATCGCTATGCCAATAACGACATGACCGAGCTGGCCGCGCAGCTGAAGCAGGCCAAAGCCGACGGCGCGCGTCACATTCTGATCGCCACCGACGGCGTCTTCTCGATGGACGGCGTGATCGCCAACCTGAAAGGGGTTTGCGATCTGGCGGACGAATACCAGGCGCTGGTGATGGTGGATGACTCTCACGCGGTGGGCTTTGTCGGCGCCAACGGGCGCGGCACCCATGAATACTGCGAAGTGATGGGCCGCGTCGATATCATCACCGGTACGTTAGGCAAAGCGCTGGGCGGCGCGTCCGGCGGCTACACCGCCGCCAAGAAAGAAGTGGTGGAGTGGCTGCGCCAGCGTTCGCGCCCGTACCTGTTCTCCAACTCGCTGGCGCCGGCGATCGTCGCCGCGTCGATCAAAGTGCTGGAACTGCTGGAAGAGGGCGATGCCCTGCGCGATCGCCTGTGGGCCAACGCGCGTCTGTTCCGCGAAAAAATGACCGCCGCCGGCTTCACGTTGGCCGGCGCCGATCACGCCATCATCCCGGTGATGCTGGGTGAGGCGAAGCTGGCGCAGGAATTCGCCAATGCGTTGCTCAAGGAAGGCATCTATGTGACCGGTTTCTTCTATCCGGTGGTGCCGAAAGGCCAGGCGCGCATCCGTACCCAGATGTCCGCCGACCACACCCCGGAGCAAATCGAACGCGCAGTGGCGGCGTTTACACGTATCGGTAAGGATCTTGGCGTTATTGCATAAGGTAAAACCATGAAAGCACTGTCAAAACTGAAAGCGGAAGAAGGGATTTGGATGACCGACGTGCCTCAGCCGGAGCTGGGCCACAACGACATCATGATCAAAATCCGCAAAACCGCGATCTGCGGCACCGATGTGCATATCTACAACTGGGACGAGTGGTCGCAAAAAACCATTCCGGTTCCGATGGTGGTCGGCCATGAATATGTGGGCGAAGTGGTGGCGATCGGTCAGGAAGTCAAAGGCTTCAGCATCGGCGATCGCGTGTCCGGCGAAGGCCACATCACCTGCGGGCACTGCCGCAACTGCCGCGGCGGCCGCACGCACCTGTGCCGCAACACCGTCGGCGTGGGCGTGAACCGTCCGGGCAGCTTCGCGGAATACCTGGTGATCCCGGCGTTCAACGCCTTCAAGATCCCGGATAACATCTCCGACGAGCTGGCTTCGATCTTCGATCCGTTCGGTAACGCGGTGCACACCGCACTGTCGTTCGATCTGGTCGGGGAAGACGTGCTGGTGTCCGGCGCCGGCCCGATCGGCATCATGGCGGCGGCGGTGTGCAAACACGTCGGCGCTCGCCATGTGGTGATCACCGATGTTAACGAATACCGCCTGGAACTGGCGCGCAAGATGGGCGTGACCCGTGCGGTGAACGTCAGCAAGGAAAACCTCAGCGACGTGATGGCCGAGCTGGGCATGACCGAAGGGTTCGACGTCGGTTTGGAAATGTCCGGCGCGCCGCCGGCGTTCCGCACGCTGCTTAATGCGATGAACCACGGCGGGCGTATCGCCATGCTGGGCATTCCGCCTTCGGATATGTCGATCGACTGGAATCAGGTGATTTTCAAAGGGCTGTTTATCAAAGGGATTTACGGCCGTGAAATGTTCGAAACCTGGTACAAGATGGCGGCGCTGATCCAGTCCGGTCTGGATTTGACTCCGATCATCACCCACCGTTTCTCGATCGACGAGTTCCAGCAGGGCTTCGACGCCATGCGCTCCGGCAAGTCGGGCAAAGTGGTGCTGAGCTGGGATTAATCTCGGCAAATGTGAAAAGGGCCGGAATTCCGGCCCTTTTTTATGCTTGCGGTTTGGCTTGCGTCCAGTGTTGCCAATGACGCTTGATGAAGTTCACCGGCGGCGAGGTGGCAATGCTGTCGGCGATAACGCCCAGCGCGGTGCCGGCGTTGGTTTTTTCCTTCGGCGGTTTGACCTTGCACTGCTTGATGCCGCCGCTGAACGGATTCTTCGGCTGCGGTTTTTGCGGTTTGACCGGCGGCGGGACGTAGCTGCCACCGCCGTTGCCCTGCGGTTCGTTCAGCAGCGCGCTCGGTTTGACCAGCACGATATCGGCGGGCAGCGACGGCAGCATCTGCTGCAGCACCTTCACCGTCGCCGGGCGCGGGTGGCCGATGGCGATGGCGGATCCGTTGCGCCGCGCCAATTCGACCGCGCGGTTGAACTGGCGGCGGATGTCGGCTTCGTTCGCGGTATCGTCGAGGAACACCCTGCGTTTGATCACCTTCACGCCGGTGCCGGCCGCGGCGCGGGTCGCCTGGCTGCTGCCGATGGTCATGCTGTCGAGGAAGTACAGGCGGTAGCTTTCGAGCGCCTGCATCACTTTCTGCATGCCCGGCAGGCTGGAGGTCATGGCGCTGCCCATGTGGTTGTTCATGCCGACCGCGTAAGGCACGTTGTTCACCGCGTTGCGGATGATGCGCTGGATCTCGTCGCTGCTCATGGCGGGCTGTAGGGTATCGCGCTCCAGCGGCTGCTTGCTGAGCGGCGCCATCGGCATGTGGATCAAGACTTCGCGGCCCTGGCTGTGGGCGCGGGTGGCCATCAGGCGAGCATGCGGCGCGTTGGGCAAGACTGCGACCGAGATCGCCGTCGGCATTTGCAGCACCGCGTTTTCTTCGTGAGGGCGGTAGCCCACGTCATCGATGACGATGGAGAGTTTTCCTGCCTGCGCAGCGTAAGCCTGCAGCAGACAGCCGATTAACAAAGCTGTACGGGTTTTGACATAACGCAAATCTATCTTCCCAACCACGGCAGTGGGTTAACCGCCTGTCCCTGACGACGGATTTCGAAATAGAGCGACGGCGTTCCCTGGCCGCCGCTGGTGCCGACCAGTGCGATCGGCTGGCCGGCGCGCACCTGCGCCCCGACGTTGACCAACGCGCTTTGGTTGTAGCCGTACACGCTCATGTCGCCTTTACCGTGTTCGACCACCACCATCAGGCCATAGCCTTGCAGCCAGTCGGCCAGCAGCACGCGGCCATCGGCGACGGCTTTCACTTCGCTGCCTTCGCGGGCTTCGATCACCATGCCTTTCCAGCGTAGCTCGCCCTGCTGCTGCTCGCCAAAGCCGTGCAGCGTGCGGCCGCGCACCGGCCACATCAGCTGGCCGGCCGGACGGCCGAGGCCGCCGGTTCGCGCCATCAGCGAGCGATCGGCTTCGCTAGGTTTGTAGGTGGTGCCGGTTTTCTTCGCCTGCTGTTCCTTGATGCGCACCTGTTCGCGCACTTTGGCCGCTTCACGCGCTTCGCGTTCGGCGCGCGCACGGGCTTCGCGCTCCGCCCGAGCGATCTTGTCGCGCATGCGGGCTTCGTTTTGGCGCAGTTCCACCAGGCGTTGTTGGTCTTTTTCCAGCGAAGCTTCCAGCGCGGTCAGCGTTTTCTTGCGGGCGCCGCGCGCCTGCTCCAGCTTCTGCTGCTGTGTCTGTTGTTCGCTCAGTAAGGATTTTTGCTGGCCCTGTTTAGCCACCAGCGTGGTTTTTTGCTTCGCCAGCTCGGCGCGGGTCTGTTTCAACTCTTCGATGGTTTTCTGGCGCGCTTCATTCAGATAGCCGAAATAGGCCAGAATACGTTCGCTGCGCTGGCTTTCTTCACCGCTGAGGATCAGCTGCACGGCGCTGTGCTGCCCTTGTCGGAAGGCGGCGTCGAGCTGTTTGGCGAGGAGGTTTTGCTGGGTCGATTGCTGCTTTTGCAGTTTGGCTATCGAGGCGTTCAGGCCGGAAATGTCCTTGCCCAACTGGGTGAGCGTGCCCTGGGTGTCGCGCAACTGGCGGCTGGCTTGGGCGATGGTTTTTTCCTGTTGACGCAGCTGATCCTGCAGCGAGCTGCGTTGCTGTTGCTGCTGCTTCACCGCTTTTTCTTTCTCGGCGATGCTCTGCTGGATGTCTTTCAACTGGGATTTATTGTCTTCCGCCGCCTGGCCGGCGAGCGGCAACAGCAAGACGCCAGCGCAAAATACGCTGGCGCACATGGCGGTGAACGTCCTTGGCGCGGTGCGTTCAGGCAGCGGCCGGCTGCCTGCGTTTGCGCTTCGGGTTACCCTTGATAGTGCAAAAAACGCCTTCTCCCTCATGGAGAAGGATTATTCCACGATGAACAGCGGCTTACCAGTCATCTCTTGCGGGATTTCCATTCCCATCAGCGTTAACAGGGTTGGCGCGATGTCCGAAAGCTTGCCGCCTTCGACCGCGCGCGCCGGTTTGCCGACGTAAATCAGCGGCACCGGCAGGCTGGTGTGGGCGGTGTGCGCCTGGCCGGTGGCCGGATCGCGCATCTGCTCGGCGTTGCCGTGATCGGCGGTGATCAGCAGCTGACCGTCGACGTCGCGCACCGCGTCAACCACCTGAGCGATGCAGGCGTCCAGCGTTTCCACCGCTTTGACCGCCGCGTCATACACGCCGGTATGCCCCACCATGTCGCCGTTCGGGTAGTTGCAGATGATGGCGTCGTATTTGCCGCTGCGGATGGCGGTCAACAGTTTGTCGGTCAGTTCGGCGGCGCTCATCTCAGGCTGCAGATCGTAGGTGGCGACCTTCGGCGAATTGACCAGCACGCGGTCTTCCCCTTTGAACGGCGCTTCCACGCCGCCGTTATAGAAGAAGGTGACGTGGGCGTATTTTTCGGTTTCCGAGATGCGCAGCTGGGTTTTGTCGTGCTTCATCAGCCATTCGCCGAAGGTGTTGGCCAGCGACGCCGGCGGATAGGCGCAGGCGGTCGCGATGTCGGCGGCGTACTCGGTCAGCATCACGAAATCGCCGAACTGCACCTGTTTGGCGCGCGGGAAGCCGTCGAAATCCGCGTTCACGAAGGCGCGGGTGAGCTGGCGCGCGCGGTCAGCGCGGAAGTTCATGAAGATCAACGCATCGCCGTCCTGCATTGCGGCATCGGTCTCACCGGCGGCGCGGATCACGGTCGGTCTGACGAACTCGTCGTTTTCACCGCGCTGATAAGCGGCCTGCAGGCCGGCGACCGCATCGTCGGCCACGGAGTCGCCTTTGGCCGCGGTCAGCAGGTCATAGGCCAGCTGCACGCGATCCCAGCGGTTGTCGCGGTCCATCGCGTAGTAGCGGCCGATCAGCGAGGCGATGCGCCCGACGCCCAACGCGGCGAAGGCGTCGCGGCAGCGTTGCAGCGGGGCTTCGGCGCTGCGCGGCGGCGTGTCGCGCCCGTCGAGGAAGGCATGCAGATAAATAGCTTTGGCGCCGCGCTGAGCGGCCAGTTTAATCATGGCCAGGATGTGCTCGTCATGGCTGTGCACGCCGCCCGGCGACAGCAGGCCCATGATATGCACCGCCTTGCCGGCCGCCACGGCCTTATCCACGGCGGCGGTCAGCACCGGGTTGGTGAAGAAGTCGCCGTCGGCGATCGCTTTGTCCAACCGGGTCAGATCCTGGTACACGATGCGCCCGGCGCCCAGATTGACGTGGCCGACTTCGGAGTTGCCCATTTGCCCATCGGGCAGGCCGACATCCAGCCCGGAGGCGGCGATCAGCGTATGCGGCTGCTCCCGCCACAGACGATCCATCACCGGGGTGCCGGCGTTCAGGATCGCGTTGTCCTGCCGCTCTTCACGGTGGCCGTAACCGTCCAGGATCACCAGGACCATCGGTTTTTTGTTGTTCGACATTGCATTGACCTCTTATGAACTTTTTAAGCTGCGAATAGCCATGCGCCCGCCGCAAGCATGGCTATTCGCCCTCGAAAAACCGGCTGATTTTACATCGCCGCCGGCGAGAAATAGCCCAAAGAGATCAAGGTTGCGGCGAATCGCGCGGGCTTTTATGCTCTGACCTCGGGAATTTCTCAGCGCAGCCCGCAGTTTCTACAATCGCGCTTGCTTATTGGCTGTATTTGCCGCACTCGGCAGGTATACTCTGGAACCTTGACTTATTTATCCCTTAACTGACGGGAGTTGTTACACCCCATGCTGCAAGAAATTATGCCATTCGTAAGCAGACACCCGATTCTGAGCCTGGCTTGGATCGCTCTGCTGGTCGCCGTGATCGTCATGACTTTCAAAAGCCGTTTCTCCAAGGTCAAAGAGATCGCCCGCGGTGAAGCTATCCGCCTGATCAACAAAGAAGAAGCCGTGGTGGTCGACACCCGCAGCCGCGACGATTTCCGCCGTGGTCACCTGGCCAGCGCCATTAACCTGACCGCCAGCGAAATCAAAAGCGGCAGCCTGGGCGAGCTGGAAAAACACAAAGCGCAGCCGATCATCGTCGTATGCGCCAACGGCACCGCCTCCCGCGAGCCGGCGGAGAACCTGAGCAAGGCCGGTTTTGAAAAGGTGACGATGCTGAAAGACGGCATCGCCGGCTGGAGCGGAGAAAACCTGCCGCTGGTGCGCGGTAAGTAACCGTTTAACCTATTTGAGGTGGCAATCCATGGCTAACATTGATATCTACACCAAAGCGACCTGTCCGTTCTGCCATCGCGCCAAGGCGCTGTTGAACAGCAAGGGCGCGGCGTTTAACGAGATCGCCATCGACGGCGATAACGCCAAGCGCGAAGTGATGATCGAGCGCAGCGGGCGCACCACCGTGCCGCAGATTTTCATCGACGGCCGGCATATCGGCGGTTGTGATGATTTATATGAACTCGATGCTCGCGGCGGCCTGGATCCGCTGCTTTAAGCAGCTTGCCGGTTCACCGAGTGTCAATAAGGACGTTTAACCAAGGGTATTACTCACATGTCAGAACAAAACAGCACCGAAATGGCTTTCCAGATCCAACGTATCTATACCAAGGATATCTCCTTCGAAGCGCCGAACGCGCCGCAGGTTTTCCAGCAGGAATGGCAGCCGGAAGTTAAACTTGATCTGGATACCGCGTCCAGCCAGCTGGCTGACGAAGTGTATGAAGTGGTACTGCGCGTAACCGTGACGGCGACCCTGGGCGAAGAGACGGCGTTCCTGTGCGAAGTGCAACAGGCGGGCATCTTCTCGGTAGCAGGCATCGAAGGCACGCAGCTGGCGCATTGCCTGGGCGCATACTGCCCGAACATCCTGTTCCCGTATGCGCGCGAGTGCATCACCAGCCTGGTTTCCCGCGGCACCTTCCCGCAGCTGAACCTGGCACCGGTCAACTTTGACGCGCTGTTCATGAACTATCTGCAGCAGCAGGCGGAAGGCGAAGGTGCCGCACCACATCAGGATGCCTGATGAACACCGTCAATGCTTCAATGACTGTTATCGGTGCCGGCTCGTACGGCACCGCATTGGCCATTACGCTGGCGCGTAACGGCCATTCCGTGGTGCTGTGGGGGCATAACCCCGCGCAAATTCAAACGTTGCAGCACGATCGCTGCAATCAGGCGTTTCTGCCCGACGTTCCCTTCCCCGATACCCTGCTGCTTGAAGCCAATTTGGCGCGTGCGCTGGCCGCCAGCCGCGACGTGCTGGTGGTGGTGCCGAGCCACGTGTTCGGCGACGTGCTGCGCCAGCTGAAGCCGCATCTGCGCCCGGACGCCCGCATCGTGTGGGCCACCAAGGGATTGGAAGCGGAAACCGGTCGGTTGCTGCAGGACGTGGCGCGTGAGGCGCTGGGCGAGACGATCCCGCTGGCGGTGCTCTCCGGGCCGACGTTCGCCAAAGAGCTGGCCGCCGGCCTGCCGACGGCGATCGCGCTGGCGGCGACCGATGCGCAGTTCGCCGACGATCTGCAACAGCTGCTGCACTGCGGCAAGAGCTTCCGCGTCTACAGCAATCCCGACTTCATCGGCGTGCAGCTTGGCGGCGCGGTGAAGAACGTGATCGCCATCGGCGCCGGCATGTCCGACGGCATCGGTTTCGGCGCTAACGCCCGTACCGCGTTGATTACACGCGGGCTGGCGGAAATGAGCCGTCTGGGTTCTGCGCTGGGCGCCGATCCTTCGACGTTCATGGGCATGGCGGGGCTGGGGGATCTGGTGCTAACCTGCACGGACAACCAGTCGCGCAACCGTCGCTTCGGCATTATGCTGGGGCAGGGTAAAGGCGTGCAGGAAGCGCAGGACAGTATCGGTCAGGTGGTCGAGGGCTATCGCAATACCAAAGAGGTGTTGGCGTTGGCGCAGCGGCACGGTGTGGAAATGCCGATCACCGAACAGATTTATCAGGTGCTTTACTGCCACAAGGACGCCCGCGAAGCGGCGCTGAGCCTGCTGGGGCGAGCCCGAAAGGACGAAAAACCCAGCGCGTGACATAAAACGATATGTCGGGGCAGCTGAATGCTGACCCCGCAAATGACCTGGGCCGCTTCGCGCTACCGTGTGAAGCGGCCCGTTTGGCAAGGTAAAGGGGTATGTGATGTCGTCAGAAGAGTTGGAACAGGTCTGGAACAGCATTAAATCAGAAGCGCGAGCACTGGCTGATTGTGAACCGATGCTGGCCAGCTTTTTCCATGCGACGTTGCTCAAGCACGAGAATCTGGGCAGCGCGCTCAGCTATATGCTGGCCAACAAGCTGGCCACGCCGATCATGCCCGCCATCGCGGTGCGCGAGGTGGTGGAAGAGGCCTACAAGTCTGACAACCAGATGATCGTTTCGGCGGCGCGCGATATCCTCGCGGTGCGCCTGCGCGACCCGGCGGTCGATAAATACTCCACGCCGCTGCTTTACCTGAAGGGGTTCCATGCGCTGCAGGCTTACCGCATCGGTCACTGGCTGTGGCAGCAAGGGCGGCAGGCGCTGGCGATCTACCTGCAAAATCAAATTTCCGTCGCCTTCGGCGTGGACATCCACCCGGCGGCGACCATCGGTTGCGGCATCATGCTCGACCACGCCACCGGCATCGTGATCGGTGAAACGGCGGTGGTGGAGAACAACGTCTCTATCCTGCAGTCGGTCACCCTGGGCGGTACCGGTAAAACCAGCGGCGACCGTCATCCGAAAATCCGTGAAGGGGTGATGATTGGCGCAGGCGCCAAAATTCTCGGCAATATCGAAGTGGGCAAGGGCGCGAAGATCGGCGCGGGCTCGGTGGTCTTGCAGGCGATACCGCCGCACACCACCGCCGCCGGCGTGCCGGCGCGCATCGTCGGGCGGCCGGAGAGCGATACGCCGTCGATGGATATGGACCAATACTTCAACGGCACCAATCACGGCTTCGAGTACGGCGACGGCATTTGAACGCCGTTTGCGTATCCATTCAGGGGGAGCTTCGGCTCCCCCTGTGTTTTTCAGGCGGCGGTCAGCCCTGCTTAGGGAAGTTGGTGATATCGGTAACGATGTCGTCGATCGCCGCCTTGACGTCATCCGCCGTGACCGGCGTGCTGTCGTTGTTGACGGTTTTACCGTAGGCCTTGCGTACCACTTCCAGCACCGTTTTACCGGTATCCTGGTCGATCAACTCGCCTTCGATATACAGCGCGGTATTTTGCGTCCGGTGCCCGGTAGCCGCCATAGTGCTGGCAACCACCGCCGCGACAGGCACCACCTCATAGAACTTCATGTCTTCGTTTTCGGCCGAAACGGCGGTGATGGCGAGTTTGGCCACCAGAACGCGCGAGCCCGTCGGGCTTGGCAGAATGGTAAAGCGGTTCTGCAGCGCGGTTTTGATTCGCTGGGTCGCGTAGGCCTTAATCTTGTTCAGCGTGTCCTGGCTGACGCGCGCCGTGGGTTTCTCCGACGGGAAATAGACCACCGGTTGGAAATAGATGCCGCGATAGTTGGATTCCTTGTAGCTTGGATCTACCCAGCGCAGCGTTTTATGACCGCTTGGTGAGGTGGTTTCCTGCAGTTTGCTGTAATCGGACAAGAAGCCCGAATATTGCGACGTTTGGGTGACTTTGGACGAACAGCCCGCCAGCAACAGGCCCGCTGCCAGAACGGCCATGGCAACGCTCAAGCGTTGTTTTTTCATGTGGTTTCCTATGATGAGTGGTGATTACCCTTACAAAACATAGCGCATTATCTGCGCCTCATCGGGCATTTTCGGGGCCGGGCGTGCCCTGCTGCGGCCTTTTTTCAGGATCGTGATGCGCCGCCGGTTTTCGCCGCCAGTGCCGGTGATAAGGCGGCGAGCAAGGCGTCCGCTCTGACCAGCGCCTGGCGTTGCTCAGCTTGCCACCGGGGCAACAAGGGCCAGAGAGCCGCCTGATGTTCTGCCTGCAGGCACCAGATCTCCCGATCGTGCCAGTCACCGAGGGCGTTTTGCGCCGCTTTCAGGCTCGCCATCGCGGCGGGAGAGAGGGGAAGGCGCTGCGGATAGGCTTCAGCCGCGTAACGCAGGCGTTTTATCAGCAGCCGCAGGCGATGGCGATCGTAGCCGGTATCGGCCAATGCCCGGCGCAATTGCCGCTGCTGGCGCTGCAGGCGTCTATTCAGGCGGTGTTTGGCGCCGCGCCGCGCGGTGCGGCGAAAGCGGCGCGGCCAGGCGTGCAAAAGCGAGGGAAAGCCGATGAGCTGCGGATGAGCGAGCAGTTGACGGCAGCGGGCCTGAAGTTCGCTCTGGCGCGCGTTGGCCTGCCAATTGAGGCGATGACGCGCCAGCTCGGCGATCAGCACCTCGAGATCGCGCAGCGGCGTCGTGAGCTTGCCTAATTCGGCGGCGGCCCGATCGAGCCGGGTTGCGCCGGGGCAGCCGCGCAACGGACGCAGCAGGCTGCGAATGCGGCGCAGGCAGACGCGCAAGTCGTGCAGCGCTTCGCTGTCTTGCGCCTGTTGCAGCCGCAACAGCGCCTCGTTCAGCGCCGGTTCGAGCCGGCGAAACTGGGTGACAATCTCTGCGACGAAAGCCATGTGCCGTGCCTGGAAGGGGTTAACCTTTCCAGTATGGCGCGACGTTGCGAATTACGCCTTGATCAGCGCACCGGCATAGTCCAGCTGCCGCCAGGCTTCATACACCACTACCGATACGGCATTCGACAGGTTCATGCTGCGGCTTTGCGCCTGCATCGGGATGCGGATTTTTTGCTGCGCAGGCAGCGCATCGAGGATGTCGGCAGGCAACCCGCGCGTTTCCGGGCCGAACAGCAGGTAGTCGCCGGCCTGGTAGCTGACGGCGCTGTGCGCCGGCGTGCCCTTGGTGGTGAGGGCAAACAGCCGCTGCGGGTTTTCGGCGGCGAGAAAGGCGGCGTAATCGGCATGACGGCTAACGCGGGTGAACTCATGATAGTCCAGCCCGGCGCGGCGCAGGCGCTTGTCGTCCCACGGGAAACCCAGCGGTTCGATCAGGTGCAGATTAAAGCCGGTATTGGCGCACAGGCGGATGATATTGCCGGTATTGGGTGGAATTTCGGGTTCAAATAAAACGATGTTCAGCATGTTGCAGGCCCCTCGTGAACGAGGGGCGCAGGATAGCAAACTCTTACTGTTCTGTCTTAGACGATAGGCGTTGATGATGCAGCGGCAGCCACAGCACCAGCCGCAGACCGCCAAGCGGGCTGTCTTCGGCCTTCACCCAGCCGCGATGCTGATTGACCGCCGCCTCGACGATAGCCAGGCCAAGGCCGGTGCCGCCGGACTCACGGTCGCGCGCCTCATCGGTGCGGTAGAACGGACGGAAGATCTGCTCGCGGTCTTCGGCGCTGACGCCGGGGCCGTCGTCGTCAACCTGGATGGTCACGCCCTGATTGTCGGCGCTGAACGCCACGGCGATGCGGGTGTGTGAATACCGCAGGGCGTTGCGCACGATGTTTTCCAACGCGCTGTCCAGCGCGCTCGCGTTGCCGAACAGCGTCCACGGGCCGGGCGGCGCAGCGATCTCCAACTGCTTGCCCATCTGTTCGGCTTCGAAACGGGCGTTATCCAGCACGTCGGCCCACAGTTCGTTGGCCTTCAACTGCTCGCGCGCCAGCTCGCCCTTTTGCTGCCCGCGCGACAGCGCCAGCAGATCGTTGATCATCGAATCCAGCCGTTGCGCTTCGGTTTCGATGCGCGCCAGCTCGTGGCCTTCGCCGTGGCGGCGGCGCATCAGCGCGGTGGCCAACTGCAGGCGAGTCAGCGGCGTGCGCAGCTCGTGCGAGATGTCCGAGATCAACCGTTGCTGGGCGTTCATCATGCGTTCCAGCGCGCTGACCATCTGGTTGAAGCTGGCGCCGGTGGCCAGAAACTCCTGCGGGCCGGCCTCCAGTTCCGGATGCTGCTTCAGGTTGCCGCGCGCCACGTCATCGGCGGCGTTCTTCAGCTTGCGGGCCGGTTTCGCCAGGCTCCAGGCCAGCCACAGCAGCAGCGGGGCGCTGATCAGCATGGTGACGATCAGCAGCAGCAGCGGCCGGTCGAACATCAGGTTGATGAAATCGGATTGCGGGCTGTTGGCGGGACGGATCAGGTACAGCTGGTAGTTGTCTTCGCCGTCGCGCACCGCGAACGGCCCGACCAGCTCGACGCGGCCGTACTTTTTCTTCTTGGGATGATCCGAGTTGTCGGATTGGCCGATGAAGTTGCGGACGATCTGCATTTCGTTGCGCTGCGCGCCGATCACCCGGCCTTCGCTGGTGACCAGCAGCAGGCGCTGGCCCGGCGGCGCCCATTTGTCGATGGCGCGGAACAGGCGGCGCCACCACATCAGATCGTTGGCCGGATCGTTTTGCAACTCGGCCTCGACGTGCTGTTCCAGCATCAACCCCTGCCGCTGCTCGCTGTCGAGCAATGAGGTCATCTGGCGGGAGTCGAGCTTGGGCACCATCAGCACCAGCATTAGCACCAAGGCTAACGTGAACCAGAAAATGGCGAAGATGCGTGCCGTCAAACTGTTGATCATGTTGCAGATACCATCAAATAACCACGCCCGCGCAGGGTTTTGAACCACGGATGCCCGTCTTTGCGATCCGGCAGCTTACGCCGCAGGTTGGAGATATGCATGTCGATGGCGCGATCGAACGGGGTCAGGCGTTTGCCCAGCACTTCCTGGCTCAGCAGTTCGCGTGACACCACCTGGCCGAGATGCTGCGCCAGCAGATACAGCAGGGTGAACTCGGTGCCGGTCAGATCCAGCACCTGGCCGTCGAAGCTGGCCTCCTGGCGGCCGGGGTTCAGCTGCAGGCCATCGACATCCAGCGTCGGGGCGCCGCTGTCGACCTGCTGCTGCTGTTCGCTCCAGTTGGAACGGCGCAGAATGGCGCGAATGCGCGCGACCAGTTCGCGATCGTTGAAGGGTTTCGGCAGGTAATCATCGGCGCCCAGCTCCAGGCCCAACACGCGGTCCAGTTCGCTGCCGCGCGCGGTCAGCATGATGACCGGCGTCTGGTGATGTTGGCGCAGTTCTTTCAACGTATCGATGCCGTTTTTCTTCGGCATCATGATGTCGAGCAGCAGCAGATCGACGGAGCTGTCCAGCAGCGACAACGCCTGCTCGCCATCGTGCGCGACGACGATATTAAAACCTTCCATTTCAAGCAGTTCTTTTAACAGCGAGGTCAACTCGCGGTCGTCGTCAACTAACAGAATCTTGTTCATTATGATTTACCTCCAGACGCAAAATACGTCATCAACTGTTGCCATTCCATGACTTTACGTAGTTTTACATGCACTGACGCAGGTTTTCAGGTGTGGCGGTACACTGCTCCTCGTTGATTCGCAAAGTGAGAAAGCTTGAGGAGTTGAAATGCGTAAGGTGACCGCATTAGTTATGGCATCACTGCTGGCAATTGGTTCGACCGCTGCCTTCGCTGCCGACACTATACCGGACACAGCTCAACCTCCCGGCAACGACGCGATGACCCGAATACCCGGCCAGCACCATATGTTCGACGGTGTCAGCCTCAGCGAACAGCAGCGCCAGCAAATGCGCGATTTGATGCGCCAGGCCCGGCACGATCTGCCTGGTGTCAATGTAGCTGAAATGGAAGCCATGCATAAACTGGTGACCGCAGAGAAATTTGACGAAGCCGCCGTGTACGCCCAGGCGGAAAAGATGGCCCAACAGCAGGTCAAGCGCCAGGTCGAAATGGCCCGGGTGCGCAACCAAATGTATAACCTGCTGACGCCAGAGCAAAAAAGTGTTTTAGACCAGAAACATCAGCAGCGCATGCAGCAGATGGAGCAGCAAATTTCTGGTTTGCAGCAAGCTTCTGCCCAGAAGTGAAGTACGACTGAGTAGTCCCCTGTTTTTCCTTGCCATAGACACCATCCCTGTCTTCCCCGCCATGATGGCGGGGTTTTTTTTATCCGACATTTCGCTATATTGAGCGCCATACCTTTTGACCGGGATCCCTCAATGGAACAGCGCTATGCACGCCTGGTAAAGTCCGCTGCGTTGGCCGCTACCGCGCTGGCGTCGTCGCTGTTGTTGATCAAAATCGTCGCCTGGTACCACACCGGTTCTGTCAGTCTGCTGGCGGCGCTGGTGGATTCGCTGGTCGATATCGCGGCATCGCTGACCAACCTTCTGGTGGTGCGCTATTCGCTGCAGCCGGCCGATGCCGAGCACACCTTCGGCCACGGCAAAGCGGAGTCGCTGGCGGCGCTGGCGCAAAGCATGTTTATTTCCGGTTCCGCCCTGTTTCTGTTTCTCACCGGCTTCCAGCATCTGTATGCGCCGCAAACGCTGCGCGATCCCGGCGTTGGGGTCGTCGTGACGGTGATCGCGTTGGTCAGCACCCTGATGCTGGTCACCTATCAACGCTGGGTGGTCAGAAAAACGCGCAGCCAGGCCGTGCGCGCAGATATGCTGCATTATCAGTCAGATGTCATGATGAATGGTGCTATTCTTATCGCTCTTGGGCTAAGCTGGTACGGCTTCCAGCGCGCGGATGCGCTGTTTGCGCTGGGCATCGGCGTTTACATCCTGTATAGCGCGCTGCGCATGGGCTACGAAGCGGTGCAGTCGCTGTTGGATCGGGCGTTGCCGGATGACGAGCGCCAGGCGATTATCGCCGTGGTTTCCTCCTGGCCCGGGGTGAAAGGCGCGCACGATCTGCGCACGCGGCAGTCAGGGCCGACGCGTTTTATCCAACTGCATCTTGAGATGGACGACACGCTGCCGCTGCGCGAGGCGCATCGGTTGGCCGATCAGGTGGAACAGGCGTTGCGGCACCGTTTTGCGGGGGCGGACGTCATCATTCACCTGGATCCATGCTCCGTGGTGCCGCCGGGTAGGCAGGGGCATTGGGAGCTATAATCAGATAGAGGCACAGATCGAAGTATTATCATGAATATCTGAGTTAGCTCAGCGTGCCATGCGGTGTTTTAACCGTTATATTGCGTGACTTGAATCAATTCAGCTGGGTGTTTTTGATATAATATCCAGCAATAAGCCATAAAGCTGGTTTTCTGCAGCCGGAGAGGTTTCAAGACGATCGGCGGAGACAGAATTCTTAAGAAATTGCATCTACACAGTTCAGAGGTAGTCATGATCAAGAAAATCGGTGTACTGACGAGCGGCGGTGATTCGCCGGGTATGAACGCTGCAATCCGCGGCGTTGTGCGTTCTGCGCTTTCAGAAGGTCTGGAAGTTTTTGGTATTTACGATGGCTACCTTGGCTTGTACGAAGATCGCATGGAGCAGCTGGACCGTTATAGCGTGTCCGACATGATCAACCGCGGCGGCACCTTCCTCGGCTCGGCCCGCTTCCCGGAATTCAGGGATGAAAACGTGCGCGCCAAGGCGATTGAAAACCTGAAGAATCGCGGCATCGACGCGCTGGTGGTGATCGGCGGCGACGGTTCCTACATGGGCGCCAAACGCCTGACGGAAGAAGGCTTCCCGTGCATCGGTCTGCCGGGCACCATCGATAACGATGTCGCCGGTACCGACTACACCATCGGTTACTTCACCGCGCTGGAAACCGTGGTGGAAGCGATCGACCGCCTGCGCGATACCTCCTCGTCGCACCAGCGTATCTCCATCGTGGAAGTGATGGGCCGTTACTGCGGCGATCTGACGCTGGCGGCGGCGATTGCCGGCGGCTGCGAGTTCATCGTGCTGCCTGAAATCGAATTCAACCGCGAAGATCTGGTGTGCGAAATCAAGGCCGGTATCGCCAAAGGCAAAAAACACGCCATCGTGGCGATCACCGAGCACATCTGCGACATCGATGAGCTGGCGCGCCACATTGAGCAGGAAACCAAGCGTGAAACCCGCGCCACCGTGCTGGGCCACATTCAGCGCGGCGGTTCGCCGGTCGCCTATGACCGCATCCTGGCCTCGCGCATGGGCGCCTACGCCATCGAACTGCTGCTGCAGGGGTACGGCGGCCGCTGCGTCGGTATCCAGAACGAAAAGATGGTGCATCACGACATCATCGACGCGATCGAAAACATGAAGCGTCCGTTCAAGGGCGACTGGCTGGAAACGGCGAAAAAGCTGTACTGATTCGCCGCTCACCGCGCGCTGAAAGCCTCCGCTTGCGGGGGCTTTTTTATGCTCACCGGCGACATATTCCAGAATCATCTAGCCCAAAATTTTTTATTCTTTAATTGCCGGGAAAGTTTCTGGCAGGCTCTGATGCTAAATCAACCGATTGAGGTTGCGTTAATTTTCTGGGAGAGCCTGTCGATGCGTAAATGGGGTGTAGGTCTGACATTGGTGCTGTTGGCGTCCGGCGCCATGGCGAAGGATATTCAGTTGCTGAACGTGTCATACGATCCGACGCGTGAGTTCTATCAGGCTTACAACACGGCGTTCAGCAAGCACTACCAGGCGGAAACCGGCGACAAGGTGACGGTGCGCCAGTCGCACGGCGGTTCCGGCAAACAGGCGACCTCGGTGATCAACGGCATCGAGGCTGACGTGGTGACGCTGGCGCTGGCCTATGACGTCGACGCCATCGCCGAACGCGGGCGCATCGAGAAAGACTGGATCAAACGCCTGCCGGACAACTCGGCGCCTTACACCTCGACCATCGTCTTCCTGGTGCGCAAAGGCAACCCGAAACAGATTCATGACTGGCCTGATTTGATCAAGCCGGGCGTGTCGGTGATCACTCCGAATCCGAAAACTTCCGGCGGCGCCCGCTGGAACTACCTGGCCGCCTGGGGCTACGCGTTGCATCACAATAACAACGATAAGGCCAAGGCGCAGGACTTCGTCAAAAACCTGTACAAGAACGTTGAGGTGCTGGATTCCGGCGCACGCGGCTCGACCAACACCTTCGTTGAGCGCGGCATCGGCGACGTGTTGATCGCCTGGGAAAACGAAGCGCTGCTGGCGGAGAAAGAGCTGGGCAAAGACAAGTTCGAGATTATTACGCCGAGCGAATCGATCCTGGCCGAACCGACGGTGTCGGTGGTGGATAAGGTGGTCGATAAACGCGGTACCCGCGAGGTGGCGACCGCCTACCTGAAGTATCTGTATTCACCGGAAGGGCAGACTATTGCGGCGCAGAACTATTATCGCCCGCGCGATGCGGCGGTGGCGGCCAAGTTCGCCGGGCAGTTCCCGCAGCTGAAGTTGTTCACCGTGGATGACACTTTCGGCGGCTGGACCGAAGCGCAGAAGGTGCACTTCGCCACCGGCGGCGTATTCGACGAAATCAGCAAACGTTGATGCCGTTTAAGCGGCAATAAAAAACCCCGGCAAGCCGGGGTTTTTTTATGGCAAGCCTAGGGCAGTCAGGCTTTTTTCGCTGCGGCGGCGGCTTTGACGATCACGGCGAAAGCGTCGGCTTTCAGCGAGGCGCCGCCAACCAGCGCGCCATCGATGTCCGGCTGGGAGAACAGCTCTGCGGCGTTCTTGTCGTTCACCGAACCGCCGTACTGGATGATGATTTCAGCGGCAACCGCGGCATCGTGCTTGGCGATGTGATCGCGGATAAATTTGTGCACGGCCTGCGCCTGCGCAGGGGTGGCGGATTTGCCGGTACCGATGGCCCAGACCGGCTCATAGGCGATCACGGTGCCTTTCATCGCCGGTGCGCCCAGCGTTTTCAGCACGGCGTCGATCTGGCGCGCGCACACTTCTTCAGTTTTGCCCGCGGCGTTTTCCGCTTCGGTTTCACCGATGCACAGCACCGGGATCAGGCCGGCTTCTTTCAGCACGGCGAATTTCTCGGCGATGACTTCGTCGCTTTCTTTGTGGTAGGTGCGACGCTCGGAGTGGCCGATGATGATGTACTGAGCGCCGACGTCTTTCAGCATGTTGGCGGAAACTTCACCGGTGAAGGCGCCGGACAGGTTAACGTCCACGTTCTGCGCGCCCAGCGCGATGCGGCTGCCGGCCAGCGCGTGCTTGGCCTGATCCAGATACATCACCGGCGGGGCGATGGCGACGCCACAGCCGTCAACGCTGCTCAGCTCATTGCGCAGACCGGCGATCAGTTCGTTGACCATGTGAGTGCTGCCGTTAAGCTTCCAGTTACCCATAACTAATGGATGACGCATGTTTTTTCCTCCAACTAGGGAACGCGAGAGTCGAAATGACAACTGCCGGACCGGCAGTTTACCTGCCCAACAGTATAGAGATCATTAAGCGCGAAGGCTTTGCTTTTCGTCATTAAATGCCGCGCCGTTACGGCTCGGAAAGCGCCAGCTTAATCGGTTCAACCGCGAAGGTTACGCCTTTATCGCCGTTGTCCGAGACGACATAGCGAATGGCGCCGACCTGCTGTTGGTAAAAGCGCGATCCTTTGCCTTTTTCCAGCAGGCTGTTCACCTTGTTCTGGCTCTGCTCCACCGTCAACGCCGGTTCGAACTGGCGCATCAGCGCCGCCATGTAGTTGATGGCGATGGCGCGCGCGGCTTTTTCTTCATTGGCCTGTTGCAGCGGCAGGTGAGTGATCTGCAACGTTTTGATTTTGCCGGTGCCTTTCTCCAGCGCGGTGGAGGCATACAGGTTTTCGTTGAGTTTGCTGGCGGCGCGCGTCAGCAGCGGCGAATCGTCTTCGGTGGCCGGAATGGCGCGGAATTCGCCAATCGGCAGCTTCGGGTTGTCGCGATTGTATTTTTCGCGGAATTTGACCACCGTCAGATCGAACGTCGGCGCGCCGGCCAGCAGGTAAGGTGCGGCGGGCGTTGCATCGGCGGGCGGCGGATTGGCCCAGGCGCTGGCGGCGGCCTGCAACAGACAGGCAATGACGAGGGTTTTTCTCAGCATGGCGTATGGCATCAAGGACAAAGATGGCTCCGATTAAAGCGATAACTCGCGGGCCTTGTCAAAGATCCCGCGCCATTATCGGTTCGCTGACGAGAAAGCTGTGCGGCGCACCGCGTTATGCAAGGCGGAAAACTCGGCCCGGCAGCGCCTATGTTACACTGCGGCGCAGAATATGGGCAGGCTTAGAGCGCAGGAATCGATGACGTTACAACAGTGGTGTTTTTCTTTTAAGGGCCGCATCGGGCGGCGCGACTTCTGGATCTGGATGGGGCTGTGGTTGGCGCTGATGGCGGCGGCGTTTACGCTGGCCAATTATCAATTGATCGCCATCCAATCCATCGCCTTCTTTATCGTGGCGCTGCTGTGGCCGACGGCGGCGGTGCTGGTCAAACGTCTGCACGATCGCAACAAGGCCGGCTGGTGGGCGCTGCTGCTGATCCTGGCGTGGATGCTGGCGGCGGGCAACTGGCAAATGCTGGCGCCGATCTGGCAATGGGGCGTCGGGCGTTTCATCCCGACGCTGATTATCGTGATGATGATGATCGATCTGGGCGCCTTCGTCGGCACGCCGGGAGACAATCGGTTCGGCCCGGAAGCCGAACCGGTGAAGTTCCGCTGATCCCCTTTGGGTTACCAGTAGTGTTCGCTGGTGATGTGGCCCGGTTTGCGGCGCAGGTGTTTGCGCATCTGGCGATGGTCTTTCAGCGTTTGCTGGGTGTCCCGCACCATCTGCGGGTTGCCGCACAGCATCACGTGGCTGGTTTCGGCGTCGATGGTCAAGCCGATCGCCGCTTCCAGCCGGCCGTCCTCGATCAGCGCCGGCACGCGGCCGGTCAGTGAACCGGGCGTTTCTTCGCGGCTGACGACGGTCTGGATGCGCAGCTTGCCGTTGTAGCGTTGCTGCAATTGCTGCATCAGCGGCAGGTAGCTCAGATCGCGCGCAAAACGCGCGGCGTGCACCAGCACCAGGTTGTTAAAGCGTTCCAGGCCGACGCCTTGCTGCAGAATCGATAAATAGGGGCCGATGGCGGTGCCGGTCGCCAGCATCCACAGCGTGTCGCAGTCGGGCACCTCATCCAGCACGAAGAAGCCGGCCGCTTCTTTGGTCACCATGACATCCGACCCTGGCCGCAGCTGATTGAGGCGCGGGCTCAGTTTGCCTTCCGGCACCGTCACCAGATAGAACTCCAGGTTGGCGTCATCGGGGGCATTGACGTAGGAGTAAGCGCGTTGCACTCGTTCGCCGTCGATCTCCAGCGCCAGTTTGGCGAATTGCCCGGCAGTGAAAGGATCGATGGGGGCATTGACCACCAGGCTGAACAGCCCGTCGGTCCATTGTTTTACCTGCGTAACCTTGCCGTTTACCCATTCAGCCATACTCTAAAGCTCCCGTGGTCGAATCAAATAAGCACAATGTCGTGAGCCGGAAATGGCGTGCGTGGTGCGCTCTATCCGGTAGTCGTTGCCGAACAGGCGGTGAAACAGCTGCAGCTCGGAATTGCACAGGCTGCTGCAGTTGGAACCGGCCACGCCGATCGGACAGTGGTTTTCCACCAACAGCGCACCGTGCGGATGATCGAGCAATTCGGCCATGTAACCGTCATGTTGCCGCAGACGCACCAATCGGGCTAACCGCTCTTGGTGGCTGCGCTCGGCGGACAGCTCTTCGGCATAGCGCAGATAAAGCTGTTCTTCGCGCGCGCTCAGCAACGGTTCTACGCCGGCGCCGCCAAACAGCCGCAGCGCGGATGCCCGCAGCCGCTCCTGATCGGCGGCCGCAAAAGCGTGCCCTCGCGCTGTCAGCGACCAGTAGCGCGTCGGGCGGCCGACCTTGCTGCGCGCTTCTTCGTAACAAACCAACTCACGTTTTTCCAGGGATTGCAGATGTTGTCGGATGCCCATCGGCGTGATGTCCAGACGCTCCGCCAGCATTTTGGCCGAGTGCGGGCCGAGAGCCTTTAACTGCAATAAAATCAGCTCAGGTGTTTTCATGAACCAAATCCCTATGGTGTTATTTTATTTCAAGTTGATGAAAATAATTATCGATTAAATGCTAAAGCGCGGCTACTGCAAGGGCGCTATTTTTAACTCCAAAGCGTTAGACGTACAGTTTAATTTACGAGCCTGGTCGGGTTTGCTGCCAGTGTGACCTGGATCAATATCTGCCTGAAACTCGCTAAAAAAATCAGATTTGATTAGCTTATGCCGCCATAGAGGGCTGCTCGCCGTTCTGGCTGCTGCAACGGCCATACCGGGACGCTGTGACGAGTTGAAACGTTAACGAAGATAATGAGAAAACTAGAGAATTTTCACCTGCTGGTGATGCTTATCCTGTTGGTCGCCGTCGGCCAGATGGCGCAAACCATTTATGTTCCCGTGATTGCTGATATCGCCCACGATCTGTCGGTTCGCACCGGCGCTGTGCAACGGGTGATGGCGGCGTATCTGCTGACCTACGGTTTCTCCCAGCTGATTTACGGGCCGATATCGGATCGTATCGGGCGTCGCCCGGTGATCCTGGCCGGCATGATGATCTTCCTGGTCGGTGCGCTGGGCGCACTGCTGTCCACCAACCTGACGATGCTGGTTGCCGCCAGCGCGATTCAGGGCATGGGCACCGGCGTGGCGGGCGTGATGGCGCGCACCATGCCGCGCGATCTGTATGCCGGCACCGCACTGCGCTACGCCAACAGCCTGTTGAACATGGGGATTTTGGTCAGCCCGCTGCTGGCGCCGGTGATCGGCGGCGCATTGGCGATGGTGTTCGGCTGGCGCGCCTGCTACGCCTTCCTGCTGGGGCTGTGCGCCTGCGTCGCCTTCGCCATGTTCCGCTGGCTGCCGGAAACCCGTCCGGTGCAAACGGAAAAACGTCGCATGCTGGCCAGTTTCCGCCAGCTGCTGGGTGACAGCACCTTCAGTTGCTATCTGGTGATGCTGATCGGCGCGCTGGCGGGGATTGCGGTATTCGAGGCCAGCTGCGGCGTGTTGATGGGCGGCGTGTTGGGACTGAGTGGGCTGACCGTCAGCATCCTGTTCATTCTGCCGATCCCGGCGGCGTTTTTCGGCGCCTGGTACGCCGGGCGCGACGGCAAGACCTTCCACACGCTGATGTGGCATTCGGTGATTAGCTGCCTGCTGGCGGGGGCGATGATGTGGATCCCGGGCTGGTTCGGCGTGATGAACATCTGGACGCTGATCGTGCCGGCCGCATTGTTCTTCTTCGGCGCCGGCATGCTGTTCCCGCTGGCGACCACCGGGGCGATGGAGCCGTTCCCTTACCTGGCCGGCGCGGCGGGCGCATTGGTGGGCGGCATGCAGAACATGGGGTCCGGTCTGGCGACCTGGCTTTCCGCCATGCTGCCGCAAACCGGGCAGTTCAGCCTCGGCTTGCTGATGTTCGCGATGGCGCTGCTGATCCTGCTGTGCTGGTGGCCGCTGTCCAATCGCATGCAGCATCAAGGACATACCGCATAACGACAGGGCGCCATTCGGCGCCCTCATACCGTTGACAAAGGGAAGAAAAAGCGTGGTTTTTCTCCCCTTTGTGGTTATTAGCCGAAAATCAATAAATTGATTTTCCTTGTTTTTTATTCACTGTTCTCTGCCGACCCGGCAAGGGCATGAGGTTTGCCATCAATCATCAGGGCGCCATTCGGCGCCCTGTTTCGTTACAGCAGAAACTCGTGCAGCGCCGGGTCTTTGCGATCCAGATAGTGGGTCGAACGGATACGGCGGATGGTGCGCGACTTGCCGCGGATCAGCAACGTTTCGGTGGTGGCCATGTTGCCCTGGCGGCTGATGCCCTCCAGCAAATCGCCCTTGGTGATGCCGGTGGCGGAGAAGATCACGTTGTCGTTGCGCGCCATCTGATCCAGACGCAGCGCCTGGCCGGCTTCGATACCCATCTCCCGGCAGCGGGCCAACTCTTGTTCGCCGATGCGGCGGTTTTCGGCGCTGTCGCCTTTCACCTCATGACGCGGCAGCAAACGCGCCTGCATGTCGCCGTCCAGCGCGCGGATCACCGCGGCTGAGATCACACCTTCCGGCGCGCCGCCGATGCCGTACATCACATCGACCTCGCTTTCGGGCATGCAGGTGAGAATGGAGGCCGCCACGTCGCCGTCAGGAATGGCGAATACTCGCACGCCCAACTGTTGCATCTGCGCGATGACGCCGTCGTGGCGCGGTTTGGCCAATACGATCACCGTCAACTGCGACAGCGGTTTGCCCAGTCGTTCGGCGACGTTCTGCAGGTTCTCCGCCAGCGGCCGGTTGAGATCGATGGCGCCGCGCGCCGCCGGGCCGACCACCAGCTTCTCCATGTACATGTCCGGCGCGTGCAGGAAAGTGCCGCGATCGCCCACCGCCAATACCGCCAGCGCGTTGGACTGGCCCATGGCGGTCATGCGGGTGCCTTCGATCGGATCGACCGCGATGTCGACCGCGTCGCCTTGGCCGGTACCGACCTGCTCGCCGATATACAACATCGGCGCTTCGTCGATCTCGCCTTCGCCGATCACAATGCGCCCATCGATATCCACTTTGTTGAGCATGATGCGCATGGCGTGGACCGCCGCGCCGTCGGCGGCGTTCTTGTCGCCGCGCCCCAGCCATTTGTAGCCCGCCAGTGCGGCGGCTTCGGTAACGCGGGAGAATTCGATGGCTAATTCACGTTTCATGGCAAACCTGTCTGTGAGAAAGGGAAGAAAATATCGACAAAGTCTATCACAGCGCGGTGGCGGCAGGGCGGGGCAAAAAAAAAGCGCCGCCCGCAGGCAGCGCTTGTTGGCGAAACGGCAACTTCGGGATTACTCGTGATCTTCCCATGCCTGAGCGCGAGCCACCGCTTTTTTCCAGCCGCTGTAGCGGTAGTTGCGTTCGGTGGTTTCGATGCTTGGGCGGAATTCACGCTCAACCACCGCTTTGCTCTTCACTTCATCCAGATCGTTCCAGTAGCCGATGGCCAGGCCCGCCAGGAACGCCGCGCCCAGCGCCGTCGATTCACGCACTTCAGGGCGCTCTACGCGGGTGCCGAGAATATCGGACTGGAACTGCATCAGGAAGTTGTTGGCGACTGCGCCGCCGTCCACGCGCAGCGATTGCAGGCGGGTGTTGGCGTCGGCCTGCATGGCGTCCAGCACGTCACGGGTCTGGAAGGCGATGGATTCCAGCGTGGCGCGGATGATGTGGTTGCTGTTGGCGCCGCGGGTCAGGCCGAAAATGGCGCCGCGAGCATACGGATCCCAGTAAGGCGCACCCAGGCCGGTGAAGGCCGGCACCACATAGACCCCGTTGCTGTCTTTCACCTTGGTGGCGAAGTATTCGGAGTCGGCGGCGTCGCTGATCAGTTTCAGCTCGTCGCGCAGCCACTGGATAGACGCGCCGCCGATGAACACCGCGCCTTCCAGCGCATAGTTCACTTCACCGCGCGGGCCGCAGGCGATGGTGGTCAGCAGACCGTTTTTCGACCGTACCGCTTCTTTGCCGGTGTTCATCAGCAGGAAGCAGCCGGTGCCGTAGGTGTTCTTCGCCATGCCCGGTTGAACGCACAGCTGGCCGTACAGCGCCGCCTGCTGGTCACCGGCGATACCGGCGATAGGAATACGCGTGCCGCCCTTACCGCCGATGTTGGTCTGGCCGTATACCTCGGAGGACGGACGGACTTTCGGCAGCATGGCGCGCGGAATGTCCAGCACTTCCAGCATGCGTTCGTCCCAGTCCAGTTCGTGGATGTTGAACATCATGGTGCGTGAGGCGTTGGTGTAATCGGTGACGTGTACGCGCCCCTGGGTCATTTTCCACACCAGCCAGGTATCCACGGTGCCGAACAGCAGTTCGCCGCGCTTGGCGCGCTCGCGGGCGCCTTCGACGTTGTCCAGGATCCACTTCACCTTGGTGCCGGAGAAGTACGGGTCAACCACCAGGCCGGTGTTGTGACGGATGTACTCTTCCAGGCCGTCGCGCTTGAGCTTCTCGCAGATGTCGGCGGTGCGGCGGCACTGCCAAACGATGGCGTTGTAAATCGGCTTGCCGGTCTCTTTTTCCCAGACGATGGTGGTTTCGCGCTGGTTGGTGATGCCGATGCCGGCGATCTGATCGGAATTGATGTCGGCTTTCGCCAGCACTTCTACCAGCGTCGAACTTTGCGACGCCCAGATCTCCATCGGGTCGTGCTCAACCCAGCCGGCCTTTGGATAGATCTGCGGGAATTCGCGCTGCGATACCGCAACGATGTTGGCGTCGTGATCGAGCACGACGGCGCGTGAGCTGGTGGTCCCTTGGTCGAGTGCGACAATGTATTTTTTTTCTACAGTCATGGTAATTATCCTGCTGTTGTTAACCGTTTAAAACTGCACCCATCATGCTTTACGCTGCTGGGTCTTGGCGTCGGGCTCTTCTTCCGTCACGCAGACGTCGCACGGCAGGTGGCGGCCAATCAGCGCGCGGTAACCGAAAGCGCCCAGGCCACAGCCGACGATAGGAGCGAAGATCGGCACCAGGAAGTATGGGATGTCGCGTGCGCCGGTGAAGGCGACTTTGCCCCAGCCGGCCAGGTAGGCGAACAGTTTCGGCCCGAAGTCACGCGCCGGGTTCAACGCAAAGCCGGTCAATGGTCCCATGGAGGCGCCGATCACGGCAATCAGAATACCGATCAGCAGCGGCGCCAGCGGGCCGCGCGGAATGCCGTTGCCGTCGTCGGTCAGCGCCAGGATCAGGCACATCAGGATTGCCGCGATCACCATTTCTACCAGGAAGGCCTGGCCGACGGAGATATGCGCGTTAGGGTAAGTCGAGAAGATGCCGGCCAGTTCGAGGCTTTCGTTGCTGCCGCGCACCATGTGGTGGGCCGCTTCGAAGTCGAAGAACAGGTTGTAGTACAGCCCGTAGACCAAGGCCGCTGCGCAGAAGGCGCCGGCGACCTGCGCAATGATGTAAGGCACCACTTTGCGCCCGTCGAAGCAGGCGAACAGCCACAGGGCGAGGGTGACCGCCGGGTTGAGATGCGCGCCGGAAATGGCGGCGGTCAGATAGATGGCCATGGCGACGCCGAGGCCCCAAATGATGCTGATTTCCCACTGGCCGAAGCTGGCGCCCGCCAGTTTCAGTGCGGCAACGCAGCCTACGCCAAAGAAGATCAGCAGCGCCGTGCCGAGGAACTCGGCGATGCACTGGCCTTTTAATGTCGGACTGGTGGTTTGGCTCATAATGTTGTTGTCCTGCAAAACGGCGGTTGTTGGTTTATAGGCTCAGTTGGGTAGAGATCCGGCCTATGGGCACAGTTTTTTTCATCTCGTCCAATTATTGAATGAGGACGTGATGTAAATTTATCGTTAACGAACATAAACGAGAAATAGCGAAATCAAAATGTGTGTGGCGCGTCATAAAATTGAGCGATTTCGCGTCGTTTAGTGTTCTTTCTGAGCCATAAAAGTGTGATCTGACCAGTGGTTTGCTGAGGGTTGTTAACAACTCGCGGCGGCGGCGATGGGGATTTTCAGTTTTTGCTGATGGCGGGGGCAGGAAAATTGCAACAGACTGCGCGATGATCCGGTATGTTGCTAGACAGGCGGAGACTGGCTACTTACAATCGTTTTTAACGAATCGAGACCGGCGCGCCTTTCGTAACGGCGCGCGTCACTGAGCGCGATGCAATATTCGCAGTAGCTGCAGCCGATGTTGCGGCCGCTACTTATAGATGTACGCCTTGCTATCATGAGGGGACTGAAGCATGTCATTTGAAGTATTTGAGAAACTGGAAGCAAAAGTACAGCAGGCGATTGATACCATCACCTTGTTGCAGATGGAAATTGAAGAGCTGAAAGACAAAAACAACTCTCTGTCGCAGGAAGTTCAGGCTGCCTCCGGCAACCACGAAGCGTTGGTGCGCGAAAACCAACAGCTGAAAGAAGAACAGCACGTATGGCAAGATCGCCTGCGCGCGCTGCTGGGCAAAATGGAAGAGGTCTGATCCTCACGCCATGCAGCAACGAAAAGGGCGCCTCAGGCGCCCTTTTTCATGACCGGAAATCACTCGATGTCGAGCGGGTCCTCGGAGAGGATGATGCCGGTGTTGTCGGCATACAGGTGGTCGCCGGAGAAGAAGGTGACGCCACCGAAGTTGACGCGGATATCGCTTTCGCCCACGCCTTCGCTCACGGCACCCGCCGGGATCGCCGCCATCGCCTGAATGCCGATGTCGAGTTCTTCCAGATCGTCCACCTGGCGCACCGCGCCGTACACCACGATGCCTTCCCATTCGTTCTGGGCGGCCAAGCGCGCCAGTTCGGCGTTGATCAGCGCCCGGCGTACCGAACCGCCGCCGTCGACCAACAGCACGCGGCCGCGGCCGTTTTCTTCAAGCAGATCGAACAACAGGCCGTTATCCTCAAAGCATTTCACCGTGGTGATCTGCCCGCCAAATGAAGTACGCCCGCCAAAATTGGAGAACAGAGGTTCAACAACGTTTACCTCTTCATGATAGATGTCGCAAAGTTCGGAAGTATCGTATTTCATAGGATTTTACGTCTGTTTGCCGCTGGAATGTTCAGTATATCCCTTTATTCGCCCTGTTGGCAAAATCATCAGTTTTTAACTGAGCGCCACGCCGATGGCGAACAGCAGGTTGGCCAGCAACGCCGCTTTGACCATGTGTTCCAGCATCGGCCGCATGCCGACCGGCGTCGGATCGCGCAGCACGCGCAGGCCGTGGCGCATCAGCAGCGGGATCGCCAACACGAACAGCCAACCCCACGGGCTGTGCAGGTTGAACAGCGTAAACAGCGCGAAACACAGCACTGCGCCGCCGAGCAGCAGGGCATGGTAAATGCGCGCCTTGTGCGGGCCGAGACGCACCGCCAGCGTGTTCTTGCCGTTTTCGCGATCGCTCTCGATATCGCGCAGATTGTTGATGTTGAGCACCGCCGTCGCCAGCAGGCCGCAGGCGGTGGCAGGCAGCATCACCACGCTGTCGAAGGTGTGCGTTTGCAGATAGTAGGTGCCGGCCACGCTCAGCCAGCCGAAGAACACCAGTACCGAGATGTCGCCCAACCCCAAATATCCGTAGGGCTTGTTGCCGACGGTATAGGTGATGGCTGCCACGATAGACAACCCGCCCAGCACCAGAAAGCCCACCACGTCGCTGGGTTGCTCGCAGGCGACGGCGATCAGCGAACAGCCGGCGAGGGCGATCAGCACCACCGTCACCACCAGTGCCCGTTTCATCTGCGCCTGGGTGATCATGCCTTTCTGCATGCCGCGCAATGGCCCGATGCGATCTTCTTTGTCGCTGCCTTTGACCGCATCGCCGTAGTCGTTCGCCAGGTTGGAGAGGATCTGCAGCAGGCCGGCGGTCAACAGCGCCAGCAGCGCCACTTCAGGTTTCAGGCTGCCGTGCCAGGCGGCGATTGCCGAGCCGACCACGATGGAGGCAAAGGCCAGCGGCAGGGTGCGGGGGCGTAGACTTTCCAGCCAGGCGGAGATCGGGGTGGTGGGGGTTGATGAGCTCATGTTTCGCTTCTGTGTCCGTTAGAAATAATTGTGGGAGGCAATGCCTCCCACACAGATGACTGACAAGACAATGATTGAGCGATTATAGGATAAAACGACTCAAATCTTCATCCGCCACCAGTTCATCCAGATGACTGCGCACGTAATCCGCATCAATTGTAATGGATTGGCCATTAATTTCACTCGCATCGTAGGAAATATCTTCCATCAGACGCTCCAGCACGGTGTGCAGACGACGCGCGCCGATGTTCTCGGTGCTTTCGTTGACCTGCCACGCGGCTTCGGCGATGCGGCGGATGCCGTCGGCGGTGAACTCGATATTGACGCCTTCGGTGCCCATCAGCGCTTTGTACTGTTCGGTCAGCGACGCGCTCGGCTCGGTCAGGATGCGCTCGAAATCTTCGGTGGTCAGCGCCTGCAGCTCAACGCGGATCGGCAGACGGCCCTGCAGTTCCGGGATCAGATCCGACGGATTGGCGGTCTGGAACGCGCCGGAGGCGATGAACAGGATGTGGTCGGTCTTCACCATACCGTGCTTGGTGGACACGGTGCAGCCTTCCACCAGCGGCAGCAGATCGCGCTGCACGCCTTCGCGGGAAACGTCCGGGCCGGAGCTTTGGCCGCCGCGCTTACAGATTTTGTCGATCTCATCGATAAACACGATGCCGTGCTGCTCAACCGCTTCGATCGCCTGCTCTTTCAGTTCTTCCGGGTTTACCAGCTTGGCGGCTTCTTCTTCCACCAGCAGCTTGAAGGCTTCTTTGATCTTCAGCTTGCGCGGTTTTTGCTTTTGGCCGCCGAGGTTCTGGAACATCGACTGCAGCTGGTTGGTCATCTCTTCCATGCCCGGAGGCGCCATGATTTCCACGCCCATCGGCGCGGCGGCCAGATCGATTTCGATCTCTTTGTCATCCAGTTGGCCTTCGCGCAGTTTCTTGCGGAATGCCTGGCGGGCGGCGGACGGTTCCTGATTTTCTTCCGGTTGGCCCCAGTTGTTCTTGGCCGGCGGGATCAGCACGTCGAGAATGCGCTCTTCGGCCAACTCTTCGGCGCGGGTGCGGTTTTTCTCGATCGACTGCATGCGCACCATTTTGATGGCGGCATCGGTCAGATCGCGGATGATGGAGTCCACTTCTTTGCCCACATAGCCCACTTCGGTGAACTTGGTGGCTTCAACCTTGATGAACGGCGCGTTGGCCAGCTTCGCCAGACGACGGGCGATTTCGGTTTTACCGACGCCGGTCGGGCCGATCATCAGAATGTTTTTCGGGGTCACTTCGTGACGCAGCATCTCGTTGAGCTGCATCCGGCGCCAGCGGTTGCGCAGGGCAATGGCGACAGCGCGTTTGGCCTTGTTTTGGCCAATGATATAGCTGTCCAGTTCGCTGACGATCTCGCGCGGGGTCATTTCAGACATGGTATTCGATCCTTACGCTTTGGAAGACAATTCTTCAATGGTGTGGAAATGGTTGGTGTAAATACAGATGTCGCCGGCGATGTTGAGGGATTTCTCAACGATGTCGCGGGCGCTCAGCTCGGTATTTTCCAACATGGCGCGGGCGGCGGCCTGGGCGTACGGGCCGCCGGAGCCGATGGCGATCAGATCGTTTTCCGGCTGCACCACATCGCCGTTGCCGGTGATGATCAGCGAGGCGGTTTCATCGGCGACCGCCAGCAGCGCTTCGAGCTTGCGTAGCATGCGGTCGGTGCGCCAGTCTTTCGCCAGTTCGACGGCGGCTTTCACCAGGTGGCCCTGATGCATTTCCAGTTTGCGTTCAAACAGTTCAAACAGCGTGAAGGCGTCAGCGGTGCCACCGGCGAAACCGGCGATCACTTTGTCGTTATACAGGCGACGCACTTTCTTGACGTTACCCTTCATCACCGTATTACCCAGGGTTGCCTGGCCATCACCACCGATGACGACCTGGCCGTTGCGGCGTACGCTTACAATTGTTGTCACGAGCAGACCCTCGTTAAAGACGGAAAGAAGTCCCCGCAGCGCCTGCTTTCGCAGACGCTACGAGGCATATTGAGAGTATAGATGGGGGGGGATTGACGCTTTTCAACCCCCAACGGAGAGGGGAATGCAACTCGACATGCCGACGCCCTTCAGGCGTGAAAGGGTTTTATCCGCTGCGGCGCGGCTGCTGTAGGGGCCGAGCACGACGCGATTCCAGCCGCCGCCGGCGGTGATGCGGCTCTCGATGCCTTCGAACGCCAGGCGTGCACGCACGGATTCAGCCTGATCGGTGGCGCGGAACGAACCGCATTGCACCATCCACTTCTGTTTCGATTCCGGCTTGGTGTCCTGCTTGGCCGTTTCCTGTTTCACTTCCGGTTTCGGCTCCGGCTTCGGTTGCGGCTTCGGCTCAGGCTGTTTCGCCTGCACCGGCGGTGGGGTGACCGGCTTCGGCTGCTGGTGCTGCTGCACCGGCGCGGTGGCGGCCCCGTTGTTGAATGGGTTGCGCGGTGCCTGGGTAACCTGCTGCTGTTGCTGTACCGGCTGCTGCTGCATTTGCTGTTGTTGCATCTGCTGCTGCTGGCGGTTACTGCGCGCGTTGACCTGGCCCGGATCGTTATACGGCACTTCGTTCAGCTGCGTCGGGCGCTGCTGCATGTCGGCCTGCATCTGCTCCAGCAACTGCCGCTGTTCGGCGGTCAGCTGAGTTTTGGAATTGAGCTCGCCGCCGGCCGTCGGTTCGGTCGGTGTTTGCACGCCGATCTGCCGGTTTTCCAGCTCTTTGATGTAGCGCCAGCGCTCTTCCGGCTTCGGCGGCAGGCCGTTGCCGGGGTGCGTGGTGTGCGCAGGCAACAACGGCGCGTCTTCCGGCTTGTTGTGGGTAATGAAATAGAGGCCACCGACAAAGATAACCAGCAACGCGGCGGCTAACGCCAGCACGGTTTTGGAAACCTTCGGAGAACTGCGTTTTTTACGGCTGGGGGTTTTACGCTTAGCTCCTGCTGCGCGCCCACGGCTTACATAGTCTTTTTGTGCCACTATTATTCCGCTGTGTCCTGATGAGAGGATAAGTCCGTCATGTTACTGAACCCTAAAATATTTGACTAGCGTTTCGGGGCAGCGGTGCTGCCTCTGATAATCAATTCACTGTCCAATAGCCGGGAGCCGCTGGCCACCGTCTGGCCGTTCAACTGCTCCAACAGCAATAACATCGCCTGTTGGCCTATCTGGAAACGCGGCTGCGCCACCGTGGTCAGCGGCGGATCGCAATACTGCGCCAGCTTGAGGTCGTCAAAGCCGACGATCGACAGATCCTGCGGTACCCGCAGCCCCATTTTCTTCGCCTGGGACAGCACGCCGATCGCCATAACGTCGCTGTGGCAGAACACCGCCGTCGGCGGTTTCGGCTGAGCCATCAGCGCCGTCAGCGCTTGCGCGCCGGCTTCGTAGGTAAAATCACCCCGGGTAATATAGCTGCTTTCGACGGTAATGCCATTACGACGTAGCGCTTGAACGTAACCCTGCAGCCGATAATGGCTCAGCGGCATCTGTTCCGGCCCGGCGACGCAGGCGATCTGCCGGTGGCCCAATTGGTGCAAATAATGCACGGCTTCAAAGGCGGCGGTCAGGTTATCGATGTGCACCGTCGGCAGTTCCAGCTCGGGGGCAAACTCGTTGGCCATCACCATCGGCGGCAGGTTGCGCTGCTCTTCCTTGCTGGCGTCGAACGGCAGGTTAGAGCCCAGCAGCAGCATGCCGTCGATCTGTTTGGTGATGATCAGATTGACGAAGGTGCGTTCTTGCTGGTTTTGTTGCGCGCAGTCGCCGATCAGCACCAGATAGCCTTGTTGGGCGGCGGTCTGTTCGATCCCCTGGATCACATCGGCGAAAAACGGATCGCAGATGTCGGGCACGATCACCAGGATGGTGCGGGATTCGTTGCGTTTGATATTGCGTGACAGAGCATGAGGAGAATAACCCACGGCCAGCACGGCCTGTTCCACTTTCTGGCGCGTTGGCGTTGACACCTTTTCCGGGTTCATCAGCGCACGCGATACGGTAGCCGTTGAAACGCCCGCCATTTCGGCGACGTCTTTCATGGTCGCCATGGATAACTCTTTCTTGTGTTCCAACGCCTTTCTCCTTGCGTCAGCCCCATGCCGACGCCACTACTGCTGTTTGCTCACAATGTTCGGCATGCGGTGGCGGGATTGTTGTCATTGAGCGCCACTCGCGTTCGGGCACTCCGTCGCGCTGCGATGTGGCGACAAAATTTGCCCTCGCAGACATTCTAAACAGAATACGCCCCGCCTTTGTTACCTAATTTGCATAAAAAATGTGACCTGAGAAGGTTTTTTAGCGTTCGCTCGCAATTTCAAGGGTAAACGTTTGCACTGCGGCAGCTAAATCGGACTTTTCCGGGATCAGCTGTCGATCGGATCGACATCCAGCGTCCATTTCACCTTGCGCGTTTGCGGCAGGGTGCCGATCAGCGGCAGCGAGCTTTTCATCAGCTGTTGCAGGACGCGCCGCGTCGGGTGCTGCAGCAGCAGCTGCCAGCGGAAACGGCCGCCGCGTTTTGATTGCAGCGCCGGCACCGGGCCCATCACCCACAGCGAATCGTCCTTAAGCGGACTGGCTTCCAGCAGGTTGCGCAACTGCTGCAGGAACAGCGGGGCCTGTTGGTTATCGTGATCTTCGGCGCGCACGATGATGTGGCTGGTGTAGGGCGGCAGAAACACGCTGTTGCGCTCCGCCAGCGTCTGTTTGGCGAAGGCGTCGTAACCCTGTTGCAGCAGCACCTGCAGCAGCGGGTGCTCCGGATGGTGGGTTTGCAGCAACACTTCACCCTGTTTGCCCGCTCGGCCCGCCCGGCCGGAGACCTGGGTATACAGCTGAGCGAAACGCTCGGCGGAGCGGAAGTCGGCGGAGAACAACGCGCCGTCCACGTCCAGCAACGCCACCAGCGTGACGTCGGGAAAATGGTGGCCTTTGGCGAGCATCTGCGTGCCGATCAGAATGCGCGCTTCGCCGCGATGAATATCCGCCAGGTGTTGCTCCAGCGCCCCTTTGCGGCTGGTGGTGTCGCGATCGATGCGGGTGATCGGCGTGTCGGGGAACAGCGGCGCCAGCTCCTGTTCCAGCTGTTCGGTGCCGACGCCGACCGATACCAGGTGGGTGGATCCGCACTGCGGGCACTGGTGCGGCACCGGTCGCTGGCTGTCGCAGTGGTGGCAGCGCAGCTGGCGCTGATGCTGGTGGAAGGTGTAGTAGTGATCGCAGCGCTGGCACTCGGCGATCCAACCGCACTCGTGGCACAGCAGCGCCGGGGCGTAACCGCGGCGGTTGAGGAACAGCATCACCTGGTTGCCGGCTTTTAAATGGTGCTGCATGCTTTTCAAAAGCGGTTGCGACAGGCCGACCTTCAGCGGCAGCCCTTTCAGATCGATCAGGTGCTGCGCTGCCGGTTTGGCGTTGCCCGCGCGCTGGGTGAGCTTCAACTGGCGATATTTGCCCAGTTGCACGTTGTGCAGCGTTTCCAGTGCCGGCGTGGCGGAGCCCATCACCATCGGGATGTCTTCTTCCCGGGCGCGGAACACCGCCAGATCGCGGGCATGGTAGCGCCAGCCTTCCTGCTGTTTATAAGAACTATCGTGCTCTTCGTCGATGATGATTACGCCCAGCTGCCGGAACGGCGTGAACAGCGCCGAGCGGGTGCCGATGACGATGGCGGCTTCGCCGCTGCGCGCGCGCAGCCAAACCGCCAGCCGTTCGCTGTCGTTCAGCCCGGAGTGCAGCACGTCCACCGGCGCGTTGAAGCGCTCGCGAAAGCGGGCGATGGTTTGCGGCGTCAGGCCGATTTCCGGCACCAGCACCAGCGCCTGCCGGCCTTTGGCCAACACGTTCTCCAGCACGCTGAGATACACCTCGGTCTTGCCGGAGCCGGTGACCCCGGCCAGCAGCCAGGCGGCAAACTGCTCATCCTCGCTTCTGATTGCCCCGACGGCGGTGGCCTGTTCGGTATTCAGCCGCAGCCGCTCGCCCAGCACCGCGAAGTTGGGGCGCCAGTCCTGCGTGGCCGCTACCTGAGCGCGCAGGTCAATCAGCCCTTTGGCGCGCAGCGCCTGCAGAGCACTTTCCGTCAGCTCAAGCTGGCTGACCTGATGGCGATAGACCGGGCGTTGCAGCAGCGCCGCCAGCGCCTGCTGCTGTTTCGGCGCGCGTTTCAGGCTTTCGGGCGGGGTGGCGCGCCCCTCTTCGGTGGCGAACCACTGCCACAGCGGCGCGGCCTCGGCCGGTTTGCCTTGGCGCAGCAGGATCGGCAGCGCATGGAACAGCACTTCACCGATGGGATAGTGATAGTAATCGCTGGCCCAGCGCAGGATGCGCCACAGGCTGGGAGAGAACAGCGACTCGGTGTCGATCACGCTGTCGATCGGCTTGAGCTTGTCCAGCGGCAGTTCGCTGGTGTCGCTGCAGCCGGTGACGATGCCGATTGCATGCTGCCTGCCCCAGGGCACGCCCACGCGCGCGCCGGCCACCGGCTGCATGCCGGGCGGCAGCAGATAGTCGAAGGTGCGGGCGAGGGGGACCGGCAAAGCAACGTGTACGACGGGCATGATCTCATCCAAATTGAAAAAAAGTGGGCATCAGTTTACACGGCGCATCGGCAAATGTACGGTTCCGATTGCGCGCCCCGACTAATGCTGTATAATTTGCCGCCTTTGGTATAATTCGATACCAAAATTCTATTATCAACCACGTGTGGTGTCTGGCGAAACAGGGCTGGATAGCGACACGGCCTTAACTGAGGTTTCCCATGAAACAAGGTATCCACCCAAAATACGAAGAAGTTACTGCTAACTGCTCTTGCGGTAACGTGATGAAGATCCGCTCCACCGTGGGCCACGATCTGAACCTGGACGTTTGTGGCGCATGCCACCCGTTCTACACTGGCAAGCAGCGTGACGTTGCTACCGGTGGCCGCGTTGACCGCTTCAACAAGCGTTTCAGCGTACCAGGCGCTAAGAAATAAGATTTCTTATCGACCGATGAAAAAGGCGCCCTGGGCGCCTTTTTTCTTTTCTGCCGCCGGCGTTCGCCGGGCGGTTCTCAATATTCCCAGGTATCGGGATCGACACCCAGTTCGCGCATCAACGCTTTTGCGGCTTCCGGGATTTCATCGCTGCGCTCTTTGCGCAGGTCTTCATCGTTCGGCAGCGGCTGGCCGGTAAAGGCATGCAGAAACGCTTCGCACAGCAGTTCGCTGTTGGTGGCGTGGCGCAGGTTGTTCACCTGGCGACGGGTCCGTTCGTCGGTGAGGATTTTCAGGACCTTCAGCGGAATGGATACCGTGATCTTTTTGACTTGCTCGCTTTTTTTACCGTGTTCAGCGTAAGGGCTGACATACTCGCCGTTCCACTCAGCCATGGGACACCTTAACTTTGTCAGAAAAATTACAAAATTCTAAAAACCGGCCAATTATGCCCGATCTTCACTGTTCTCACTAAATAAATGTCAATTTTACGCGACCAGGGTCACTGAATGCCCCGCTTCGGCCAGGCATTGCCGCTTAACATCTTATCGTCATGTCATATCGGCATAATTTTAGCGGGTATTGTGTCATTGCTCAATCTATACGCAAAGAAGTTTAGATGTCCAGATGTATTGACGTCTATCAATCCTGCGATTACTCTTTAGGCCTCATCCACCGAACCGAGAGCCGAGCGAGCCCATGACGCGTAAACCAGCCACGATTGCCGTACGCAGCGGCCTGAACGACGACGAACAGTACGGCTGCGTTGTCCCGCCGATTCATCTTTCCAGCACCTATAACTTTACCGACTTCAACCAACCCCGAGCCCATGACTACTCGCGACGCGGCAACCCGACGCGCGACGTAGTGCAGCGCGCGTTGGCGGAGCTGGAAGGCGGCGCCGGCGCGGTGATGACCGGCAGCGGGATGTCGGCGATCCATCTGGTGACCACCGTGTTGTTGAAGCCCGGCGATCTGCTGGTGGCGCCGCACGACTGTTACGGCGGCAGCTATCGGCTGTTCGACAGCCTGAGCAAGCGCGGCGCCTATCGCGTGCTGTTCGTCGATCAGGGTAATGAAGAAGCCCTGCAGCAGGCGCTGGCGCAAAAGCCGAAGCTGGTGCTGATAGAAAGCCCCAGCAATCCGCTGCTGCGAGTGGTAGACATCGCGGCGATCTGCGCTGCCGCGCATGCGGCGGGCGCGTTGACGGTGGTGGACAACACCTTCCTCAGCCCGGCCCTGCAACAGCCGATCGAACTCGGTGCCGATCTGGTGGTCCATTCTTGCACCAAATACCTGAACGGGCATTCGGACGTGGTGGCCGGGGCGGTGATTGCCAAAGATCCCGAGCTGGCGGTCGAGCTGGCCTGGTGGGCGAACAACATTGGCGTGACCGGCGGCGCGTTCGACAGTTATCTGTTGCTGCGCGGCATGCGCACGCTGTCGCCGCGCATCAAGGCGGCGCAACAAAATGCTGAAGCGATTGTTGACTATTTACAGCAGCAACCGCTGGTGAAAAAGCTGTATCATCCCTCCCTGCCGGAGAATCCGGGGCATGAGATCGCCCGCCGTCAGCAGCGCGGTTTCGGCGCGATGCTGAGTTTTGAACTGGACGGCGATGAAGCGGTGCTGCGCCATTTTCTCTCTGCCCTTGAGCTGTTTACTCTGGCAGAATCGTTGGGCGGCGTAGAAAGCCTGATCTCGCATGCAGCGACCATGACTCACGCCGGCATGGCGGCGGAGGCGCGGGCAGCGGCCGGCATCTCCGAGAGCCTGCTGCGCATTTCCGTGGGTATTGAAGACAGTGAAGATTTGATTGCCGATCTGGAACGCGCTTTCCAGGCGGCGGCAACGAGGTAAGCATGAATGCAATTGCTGTAGCAGGGCCGGTGAGCGGGCGTCAACTGCACAAGTTTGGCGGCAGCAGTCTGGCGGATGTGAAGTGTTATCTGCGTGTGGCCGGGATTATGGCGGAATACAGCCAGCCGGGCGACATGATGGTGGTATCGGCCGCCGGCAGTACCACCAACCAGTTGATCAACTGGCTGAAGCTCAGCCAGAGCGATCGCCTGTCTGCGCACCAGGTGCAGCAGACGTTGCGTCGCTATCACAGCGATCTTATCAGCGGCCTGTTGCCGCCGGAAAGCGCCGAGCCGCTGATCGCCGAGTTCATTCAGGATCTGGAACGTCTGGCGGCGCTGCTGGACGGCAACGTCGACGACGTGTGCTATGCCGAAGTGGTCGGGCACGGCGAGATCTGGTCGGCGCGCCTGATGGCGGCGGTGCTCAACCACCTGGATATGCAGGCGGCCTGGCTGGACGCGCGTGATTTCCTGCGCGCCGAGCGCGCCGCGCAGCCGCAGGTGGATGAAGGCCGTTCTTACCCATTGCTGCAGCAATTGTTGGCCCAACATCCGGGCAAACGCCTGGTGGTGACCGGGTTCATTTCGCGCAATGACGCCGGGGAAACCGTGCTGTTGGGGCGTAACGGCAGCGACTACTCCGCCACTCAGGTCGGCGCGTTGGCCGGCGCTGCTCGCGTCACCATCTGGAGCGACGTGGCCGGGGTATACAGCGCCGATCCGCGCAAGGTGAAAGACGCCTGCCTGCTGCCGCTGCTGCGTCTGGACGAAGCCAGCGAGCTGGCGCGTCTGGCGGCGCCGGTGTTGCACACCCGTACTCTGCAGCCGGTCTCCGGCAGCGATATCGATCTTCAGCTGCGCTGCAGCTATCAGCCGGAGCAGGGCTCGACGCGCATCGAGCGCGTATTGGCGTCCGGCACCGGCGCCAAGATTGTCACCAGCCACGATGACGTGTGCCTGATTGAACTGCACGTCGCCGCTCAGCATGACTTCAAACTGGCGCAGAAAGAGTTGGATCTGGTGCTCAAGCGCGCGCAGATCAAACCGCTGGCGGTGGGCATCCACCCTGACCGCAATCGGGTGCAGCTGTGCTACACCTCCGAGGTGGTCAACAGCGCGCTGGCGACGCTGCAGGCCGCGGCGCTGCCAGGCGAGCTGCGCCTGCGCGAAGGGTTGGCGCTGGTGGCGATGGTCGGCGCCGGGGTATGCAAGAATCCGCTGCACAGCCACCGTTTCTATCAGCAGCTGAAAGATCAGCCGGTCGAGTTTATCTGGCAGGCGGAAGATGGCATCAGCCTGGTGGCGGTATTGCGCCAGGGGCCGACCGCGCTGCTGATCCAGGGGCTGCACCAAAGCCTGTTCCGCGCCGAGAAGCGCATCGGCCTGGTGTTGTTCGGCAAGGGTAACATCGGCTCCCGCTGGCTGGAGCTGTTCGCCCGCGAGCAGACCCATATTTCCGCGCGCAGCGGCTTCGAATTCATCCTGGCGGGGGTGGTGGACAGCCGCCGCAGCCTGCTGAACTACGACGGGCTGGATGCCAGCCGCGCGCTGGCGTTCTTTGAGGATGAGGCGCAGGAACTGGACGAAGAATCGCTGTTCCTGTGGATGCGCGCGCACCCGTTCGACGATCTGGTGGTGCTTGACGTGACCGCCAGCGAAGAGCTGGCCGGGCAGTATCTGGATTTCGCCAGCCACGGTTTCCACGTGATCAGCGCCAACAAGTTGGCGGGGGCCTCGTGCAGCGACAGCTATCGCCAAATTCGCGACGCCTTCGCCAAAACCGGCCGCCACTGGCTGTACAACGCCACCGTCGGCGCCGGCCTGCCGGTCAACCACACGGTGCGCGATCTGCGCGACAGCGGCGACAGCATTCTGGCGATCAGCGGCATCTTCTCCGGCACGCTCTCCTGGCTGTTCTTGCAGTATGACGGCACGGTGCCGTTTACCGAGCTGGTGGATCAGGCTTGGCAGCAGGGGCTCACCGAACCGGATCCGCGGGTCGATCTCTCCGGCCAGGACGTGATGCGCAAGCTGGTGATCCTGGCGCGTGAGGCGGGCTATGACATCGAACCGAACCAGGTGCGGGTCGAGTCACTGGTGCCGGCGGGCTGCGAACTGGGCTCCGTCGATCAGTTCTTCGAGAACGGCGAGGCGCTGAATCAGCAGATGCAACAGCGCTTTGAGGCCGCCAGCGAAATGGGCCTGGTGCTGCGTCACGTGGCGCGTTTCGACGCCAACGGCAAGGCGCGGGTCGGCGTGGAGGCGGTGCGCCCTGAGCATCCTCTGGCCTCGCTGCTGCCGTGCGACAACGTGTTCGCCATCGAGAGCCGCTGGTATCGCGATAATCCGCTGGTGATCCGCGGGCCGGGCGCCGGCCGCGATGTGACCGCCGGCGCGATCCAGTCAGACCTTAACCGATTGGCGCAGCTGCTTTAATCCTCTGCGGGCGCGGGTTCACCGCGCCCCTTTGCTTTTCCTGCCATACTTATCCCTGCCGCTGTCATGAAATTTCCTCTTTGAGCGGGTGAGGATTAATCATCTTATTCCCCTCATTTTCCTGTTGACTCTTTAGCCAACATGCGGCATTTTCTATCTAGACGTCTAAACGTATAGACGCTCATCAAGATGAAATAAAAACAGTGATCGAGAAGAGGTGAGCAGGGTATGAGTTTTTTCCACGCAAACCAGCGGGAAGCGCTGAATCAGAGTCTGGCGGAGTTGAACGGCCAGATTAACGTATCATTCGAGTTCTTCCCGCCACGCACCAGCGAGATGGAAGAGACCCTGTGGCAGTCGATCGATCGTCTGAGCATCCTCAAACCTAAATTCGTTTCCGTCACCTACGGCGCCAACTCCGGCGAGCGCGATCGCACCCACAGCATCATCAAGGGGATCAAGGAGCGCACCGGCCTGGAGGCTGCGCCGCACCTGACCTGCATCGACGCCAGCCCGGCGCAGTTGCGCGACATCGCGACCGACTACTGGAACAGCGGCATCCGCCATATCGTGGCGCTGCGCGGCGATCTGCCGCCGGGCGGCGGCAAGCCGGACATGTACGCGACCGATCTGGTGGCGCTGTTGAAAGACGTGGGCGACTTCGACATTTCCGTCGCCGCCTATCCGGAAGTGCACCCGGAGGCGAAGAGCGCCCAGGCCGATTTGATTAACCTGAAACGCAAGATCGACGCCGGGGCCAGTCGCGCCATCACCCAGTTCTTCTTCGACGTTGAGAGCTACCTGCGCTTCCGCGACCGCTGCGTTGCCGCCGGCATCGACGTGGAAATCGTGCCGGGCATTCTGCCGGTGTCCAACTTCAAGCAGCTGCAGCGCTTCGCCACCATGACCAACGTGCGGGTGCCAAGCTGGATGACCAGCATGTTTGAAGGGCTGGACGACGATGCGGAGACCCGCAAAATGGTCGGCGCCAATATCGCCATGGACATGGTGAAGATCCTCAGCCGCGAAGGGGTGAAAGATTTCCACTTCTATACGCTGAACCGTGCAGAGATGAGCTACGCGATCTGCCACACGCTGGGCGTGCGCCCGGTGGCCGCCGCCTGACAGGCTTGCTCCATTGAAAAGGGCGCCGCTTTACCGCGGCGCCCTTTTTTTGTGGGGAAAGGCATAAAAAAACGGCCCCGATAAACGGGGCCGCGATGAGGCTCACTAGCCAGTGTTGCGCATCCCGGCGGCGACGCCGGCGATGGTGACCATCAACGCCTGCTCGACGCGGGCGTCCGGCTGCTCCTGCTGGCGCGAACGGTGCAGCAATTCGGCCTGCAAGACGTTCAACGGGTCGGTATAAACGTTGCGCAGCGCGATGGATTCGGCGATCCACGGCAGGTCTTCCATCAGGTGCGCATCGTTGGCGATGGTCAGCACCACCTTGATGTCGCTTTCCAGCTGATCGCGCAGCTGTTGGCCCAGCGGCCACAGCGATTTATCCACCAGGCGCTGATCGTAGTATTCCGCCAGCCACAGGTCGGCCTTGGCGAACACCATTTCCAGCATGGCGATACGGGTGGAGAAGAATGGCCAGTCGCGGCACATCGCCTCCAGCTCCGCCTGTTTGCCGGCTTTCACCGCTTCCTGCAATCCGGCGCCGGCGCCGAGCCAGGCCGGCAGCATCAGGCGGTTCTGCGTCCAGGCGAAAATCCACGGAATGGCGCGCAGGCTCTCCACGCCGCCGTTCGGCTTGCGCTTGGCCGGGCGTGAGCCCAGCGGCAGTTTGCCCAGCTCCAGCTCCGGCGTGGCCGCGCGGAAGTAAGGCACGAAGTCCGGGTTTTCACGCACGTAGCCGCGATACATCCGGCAGGAGGTCTCGGACAGGTCGTCCATCAGCGCCCGCCATTCTTTCTTCGGTTCCGGCGGCGGCAGCAGGTTGGCCTCGAGGATCGCACCGGCATACAGCGCCAGGCTGCTGATGGTGACTTCCGGCAGGCCGAACTTGAAGCGGATCATCTCGCCCTGTTCGGTGACGCGCAGGCCGCCCTTCAGGCTGCCCGGCGGCTGCGACAGCAGCGCCGCATGCGCCGGAGCGCCGCCGCGGCCGATGGAACCGCCGCGGCCGTGGAACAGCGTCAGCGCCACGCCGGCCTTTTCACAGGTTTTGATCAGCGCGTCCTGCGCGCGGTACTGCGCCCAGGAAGCGGCCATCACGCCGGCGTCTTTCGCCGAGTCGGAATAGCCGATCATCACCATCTGTTTGCCCTGGATGAAGCCGCGATACCAGTCGATGTTCAGCAACTGGGTCATCACGTCGTCGGCGTTGTTCAGGTCGTCGAGGGTTTCGAACAGCGGGGCGACCGGCAGCGCGAACGGGCAGCCGGCCTCTTTCAGCAGCAGGTGCACCGCCAGCACGTCGGAAGGCGTGCGCGCCATCGAAATCACATAGGCGGCGATCGAACCCTGCGGCGCTTCGGCGATCACCCGGCAGGTTTCCAGCACTTCCTGCGTGTCGGCGCTCGGTTGCCATTTCAGCGGCACCAGCGGGCGTTTGGAGTTCAGCTCGCGGATCAGGAACGCCTGTTTATCGGCTTCCGACCAGCTTTCATAGTCGCCCAGCCCCAGGTAGCGGGTCAGCTCGGCGATGGCTTCGGTATGGCGGGTGCTCTCCTGACGCACGTCGATGCGCACCAGCGGCACGCCGAAGCAGCGCACGCGGCGCAGGGTATCCAGCAGTTGACCGTTGGCGATGATGCCCATGCCGCAGGCCTGCAGCGACTGGTAGCAGGCATACAGCGGCTCCCACAGCTGCTCGTTGTTCACCAGCAGGTCGTGCGGTTTCAGCACGCGCTCGCCCTTCAGGCGGCCTTCAAGATAAGCCTGGGAACTCATCAGCTGGCTGCGCAGCTGCTTCATGATTTCGCGGTACGGCTCCTGCACCTCATCGCCGCCGGCGCGGGCGCGCAGCTCCGGGGTGCATTCGGTCATCGACAGCTCAGAGACCAGCACCTGGATATCGCGGGTGAACAGGTCGCAGGCTTTCCAGCGGCTGAGCAGCAGCACATGGCGGGTAATTTCGGCGGTCACGTTCGGGTTGCCGTCGCGATCGCCGCCCATCCAGGAGGTAAAGCGCACTGGCACCGCTTCCACCGGCAGGCTGTAATCGATGGAGTTTTCCAGCTGTTCGTTGAATTCGCGCAGGAACGCCGGCACGCCTTCCCACAGGCTGTTTTCCACCACCGCAAAGCCCCATTTGGCTTCGTCGATCGGGGAAGGGCGGTGTTTGCGAATTTCATCGGTGTGCCACGACTGGGCCACCAGCTGACGCAGGCGGCGCATGATCTTGTTGCGCTCGTAGTCGGCCAGATCGTTGTGATCGAGCTGGCTGAGGCAGGTGTTGACCTCCACCAGCTTGTGGATCAGGGTGCGGCGG
>NZ_JVEL01000456.1:0-52694 GCF_001076875.1 Serratia sp. 506_PEND | reverse complement strand
GACGAGCTACCAGGCTGCTCCACCCCGCGTCCGAAAACGTGGCAAATACTACGCCGATAATCGCAAAATTGCAAGTTATCTCTGGGATTTGGTACCGAGGATGGGACTCGAACCCACAAGCCCGTTAGGGCACTACCACCTCAAGGTAGCGTGTCTACCAATTCCACCACCTCGGTACTGATTCTTACTGCTAACGGCCGTTGTTCTTTCGAGTTCACAACCACCGTTTACAAACTTTTACGGCTTACTGCGGGATGTCGCTGCTCGGCTTGGCAGGTGCTGCCGGCGCGGTTGTCTGCTCAGTTTTCACCGGCTGACCCAGATTTTCCCACTCGCTGCCTTTCTTGCTTTGGTTGCTGCTGAGGTTGCCCAAAATCAGGCTGATGACGAAGAACAGCGTCGCCAATACAGCAGTCATGCGGGTCATAAAGTTACCGGAACCACTCGAACCGAACAACGTGCCTGATGCACCTGCTCCGAAAGAGGCTCCCATATCAGCGCCTTTACCTTGCTGCAACATAATCAGAGCAACCAGCCCGATTGAAATCAGCAGGAAAATTACCAGAAGAGCTTCGTACATAGTAGTACCCGTATCCTTGCGGCCTCACCGCATGCCAAATGCTTCACACTCATCAAGCAGGCGTGTTTATAAACTGCCTACTGAAGCGGGTGTGAATACTAACCAAAGCCGCCAACCCGCGCAAGGGCAATTTGCAGCCGCCGGCGCGTTTGCGGAAAAAAACGCCAACAATCGTCTATTCGGGCTCAGCGATGCCAAGCCCGGTGGCTAACTGTCTGTTTTAACCTGCGGATTTCACCGCGTCGGCGATGCGATGCGCCAGCGCGGTCACCTGCTGCTCGTCCTCGCCCTCCACCATCACGCGGATCAGCGGCTCGGTGCCCGATTTACGCAGCAGCACCCGGCCGCGGCCGGCCAGCTCGGCTTCCACCTGTTCGGTGACCTTGCGCACCGCTTCAGATTCCAGCGGATTGTGATCGCCGGCGAAACGCACGTTGACCAGGATCTGCGGCAACAGCTTCATGCCGCTGCACAGGTCATGCAGGCTCATGTGGTTGCGCACCATGGCGGTCAGCACCTGCAACCCGGCCACGATGCCATCGCCGGTGGTGGTTTTGTCCAGCAGGATCACATGGCCGGAGTTTTCCGCACCGATGCGCCAGCCCAACTCCTGCAGCTTCTCCAGCACGTAACGGTCGCCCACTTTGGCGCGAGCGAACGGAATGCCCAGCTGTTTCAGCGCCAGTTCCAGCCCCATATTGCTCATCAGGGTGCCGACCGCGCCGCCGCGCAGCTGACCCTGACGCAGGCCTTCGCGGGCGATGATGTACAGGATCTGATCGCCGTCCACCTTGTTGCCCAGGTGATCCACCATCATCACGCGGTCGCCGTCGCCGTCGAACGCCAGGCCAACGTGCGCTTTTTCCTGCAGCACGCGCTCCTGCAGCTGACGCACATCGGTAGCGCCGCATTTCTCGTTGATGTTCATGCCGTCCGGCTCAACGCCGATGGCGATCACCGTGGCGCCCAGCTCGCGCAGCACGCTCGGCGCGATGTGGTAAGTCGCGCCGTTGGCGCAGTCGACCACGATTTTCAGCCCTTTCAGGCTCAGCTCGCTCGGAAAGGTGCCTTTGCAGAATTCGATATAGCGGCCGGCGGCGTCGATGATGCGGCTGGCTTTACCCAGCTCCGAGGACTCCACGCAGGTCAGCGGCTTTTCCATCTCGGCCTCGATCGCTTCTTCGACATTGTCCGGCAGCTTGGCGCCGTCGATCGAGAAAAACTTGATGCCGTTGTCATAGAACGGGTTATGCGAAGCGGAAATGACAATGCCCGCTTCAGCACGGAAGGTACGCGTCAAATAAGCCACCGCCGGCGTGGGCATCGGCCCGGTGAAGGAGGCGGACAATCCGGCGGCCGCCAGACCGGCTTCCAGCGCGGACTCCAGCATATAGCCGGAGATGCGCGTATCCTTACCGATGATGATCTTGCGGGAACCGTGACGCGCCAGCACCTTGCCGGCCGCCCAGCCCAGCTTCAGCACGAAGTCCGGCGTGATGGGGCTGTCCCCGACCTTGCCACGAATGCCGTCGGTGCCAAAATATTTGCGCTCGCTCATGTCTCTACTGTCCCTTAGCTGAAAGTGTTGCCTCGACGACACGCATCGCCTCGACGGTTTCTTTAACGTCATGCACTCTGACAATCTGCGCACCCTGCATCGCCGCGATCACCGCGCAGGCCACGCTGCCGATAACCCGTTGATCCGGCGGCACGTTCAGCAGTTGTCCAATCATCGATTTGCGCGACATGCCGACCAACAGCGGCAAACCAAAACGATGAAACTCCGACAACCGGGCCAGAAGCTGATAGTTGTGCGACAAATTTTTACCGAAACCGAAGCCTGGGTCGAGCAGCAATTTCTGATTTGTTATCCCTGCCTCGTTACAGCGCTGGATATGGTGTTCGAAAAACGCCTGAACGTCGGCGATCAGATCGTCGTAGTGCGGTGCCTGTTGCATGGTGCGCGGCTGCCCCTGCATGTGCATCAGGCAGACCGGCAGGCCGCTTTCCGCCGCCGCCGCCAGGGCACCCGGCTCCTGCAGCGAACGAATGTCGTTGATCAGATGCGCGCCGGCGTGCGCCGATTCGCGGATCACAGCCGCTTTCGAGGTATCGACCGAGATGAAGACTTCGAAACGCTGCGCCAGCGCTTCCACCACCGGCACGACCCGTTCCAATTCTTCCTCTTCACTCACCTCCGCCGCCCCCGGCCTTGTCGACTCGCCGCCGATATCAATCATCGTAGCGCCGGCCGAAATCAGCGCATGCGCGTGCACCAGCGCCTGGTTCAGGGTGTTGTGGCGGCCGCCGTCGGAAAACGAATCCGGCGTCACGTTGAGGATGCCCATCACCTGTGGATGGGAGAGATTGAGCGTCATGTCGCGCACGGTTAACTGCATGGTTGGTCCACCTTACTGTTGCCTGGTTCACTGCCCGCCGGGCAAAAAAAAACCCCGGCGTACCGGGGTTTGATGTTATTACACAGCCGTTCTTACTTGTCGAGCTGTTCGGACATGGTGTTGCCCGGCGTTGGGGTGCGCGGCTCATCTACCGGCGTCGGGGCTTTCGGGGTGCCGCCGTTGTCGGAGCTGTTGCCTTTGTTCGCATCGTCCCAGCCCGCCGGCGGACGCACGTCTTTGCGGTTCATCAGATCGTCGATCTGCGGCGCATCGATGGTTTCATACTTCATCAGCGCATCCTTCATCGAGTGCAGGATGTCCATGTTTTCCATCAGCAGCGAGCGAGCACGCGTGTAGTTACGTTCGATCAGCGACTTCACTTCCTGGTCGATGATACGCGCGGTTTCATCCGACATGTGCTTCGCCTTGGCCACGGAGCGGCCCAGGAACACTTCACCTTCTTCTTCCGCATACAGCAGCGGCCCCAGCTTCTCGGAGAAGCCCCATTGGGTCACCATGTTACGGGCGATGGAGGTCGCCACTTTGATGTCGTTCGACGCACCGGTAGAGACTTTTTCCGGCCCGTAGATGATCTCTTCCGCCAGACGACCGCCGTACAGGGTGGAGATTTGGCTCTCCAGCTTCTGACGGCTGGCGCTGATCGCATCCCCTTCCGGCAGGAAGAAGGTCACGCCAAGCGCACGGCCACGAGGAATGATCGTCACTTTGTGTACCGGATCGTGTTCAGGAACCAGGCGGCCGATGATGGCGTGGCCCGCTTCGTGATACGCGGTCGACTCTTTCTGCGCTTCAGTCATCACCATGGAGCGACGTTCCGCACCCATCATGATCTTGTCTTTGGCTTTCTCGAACTCCACCATCGACACCACGCGCTTGTTGCCGCGGGCGGCGAACAGCGCCGCTTCGTTGACCAGGTTGGCCAGGTCGGCACCGGAGAAGCCCGGCGTACCGCGCGCAATGACGGAGGCGTCGATGTCGGCAGCCAACGGCACGCGGCGCATGTGCACCTTCAGGATCTGCTCACGGCCACGCACATCCGGCAGCCCGACCACGACCTGACGGTCGAAACGGCCCGGGCGCAGCAGCGCGGGGTCAAGCACGTCCGGACGGTTGGTGGCCGCGATGACGATGATGCCCTCGTTGCCTTCGAAACCGTCCATCTCAACCAGCATCTGGTTCAGGGTCTGCTCGCGCTCATCGTGACCGCCACCCAGGCCGGCGCCACGCTGGCGGCCGACTGCGTCGATTTCATCGATGAAGATGATGCACGGCGCGGCTTTCTTCGCTTGTTCAAACATGTCACGCACGCGGGATGCCCCCACGCCGACGAACATTTCAACGAAGTCGGAACCGGAAATGGTGAAGAACGGCACCTTCGCTTCGCCGGCGATCGCTTTCGCCAACAGCGTTTTACCGGTCCCCGGCGGGCCGACCATCAGCACGCCTTTCGGGATCTTGCCGCCCAATTTCTGGAAACGGCTCGGCTCGCGCAGGTATTCCACCAGTTCGCTCACCTCTTCTTTCGCTTCGTCACAACCGGCGACATCGGCGAAAGTGGTCTTGATCTGGTCTTCCGTCAGCATGCGGGCCTTGCTCTTGCCGAAGGACATCGCGCCCTTGCCGCCGCCGCCCTGCATTTGCCGCATAAAGAAGATCCAGACCCCGATCAGCAACAGCATCGGGAACCAGGAGATAAAGATAGAAGCCAGCAGGCTCGGCTCTTCAGGCGGCTCGCCGACAACTTTCACATTCTTCGTTAACAACGTATCCAGCAACTTGGGATCGTTGACAGGGATGTAGGTCGTGTATTTGTTACTGTCTTTCTTGGTAACGTTAATTTCACGTCCGTTGATTCGCGCTTCGCGAACCTGGTCCTGGGTCAGTTCGGACATGAAGGTAGAGTAATCCACCCTACGGCCATTCGACTCGCTGGGCCCAAAGCTCTGGAATACAGACATCAACACTACCGCGATGACTAACCAGAGAATTAGGTTTTTCGCCATGTCACTCAAGGGATTAACCTCATCTTACAACTGTGTTAACAAACAGCGTTAGGGTACTACAGTTTGCGCCCTGTCGCTACAATGTACACTTCGCGCGAACGGGCGCGGGAAGCGTCTGGCTTACGAATCTTAACCTTCGTAAACAGGGAGCGAATTTCCCGTAGGTACTCGTCAAAGCCATCTCCCTGGAACACCTTCACCAGGAAACTTCCGCCTGGTGCGAGGACATCACGACACATATCCAGCGCCAACTCCACCAGATACATCGACCTTGGAATGTCGACCGCCGGGGTGCCACTCATATTCGGGGCCATATCGGACATGACCACCTGAACCTTACTCTCGCCTACTCGTTCCAACAGCGCCTTCAGCACCAGTTCATCACGAAAATCGCCCTGAAGGAAATCGACGCCAACGATAGGATCCATTGGCAAAATATCACAGGCGATGATGCGCCCGGTACCGCCGATTTGGGTGACCACATACTGCGACCAGCCGCCCGGTGCGGCGCCCAGGTCAACCACGGTCATGCCCGGTTTGAACAGTTTGTCGCTCTGCTGTATTTCATCAAGTTTAAACCAGGCACGGGAACGCAGTCCCTTTTTCTGCGCCTGCTGTACATATTTATCGCTAAAGTGTTCTTGTAACCAGCGACTGGAGCTAGCCGAACGCTTTTTATTAGCCATCTCGTTTTCCAACTATCATAAAAAGAGTCTTATGTCAGGGTCGCTGCTCACGTAGACTCACACCGGTGAAGACCGATTTGGTGATATACATGAGATGGCGGTAGAATGTACCGTTTTCAATCCCAACTTAAGCAAAAAAGACAATGAATCTGAATAATAAACAAAAACAGCACCTGAAAGGCCTGGCGCATCCGTTAAAACCGGTGGTGATGCTGGGCAATAACGGTCTTACCGAAGGGGTGCTGGCTGAAATTGAACAGGCTCTGGAGCATCATGAGCTGATCAAGGTAAAAATCGCCGCTGAAGATCGCGAAACCAAGACCCTGATCGCCGACGCTATCGTGCGTGAAACGGGCGCCTGCAATGTGCAAGTTATCGGCAGTACGCTTATTCTTTACCGCCCGTCGAAAGAGCGCAAGATCAGTCTACCGCGTTAATAACCATCAGGTTAACGAAAAGGTGCCATGCGCCTGACCAAGATAAAAGGCCGCTTGCGGCCTTTTTCCTATCTTTACAAAACGTTGGCGCATTAATGACCAACGGTCCCGATCAGAGATACTCGACCTTCAGGATCTCGTATTCCACGTCGCCGCCAGGGGTTTTGATCACCACCACATCGTCTTGCTCTTTGCCGATCAGGCCGCGCGCCATCGGCGAGTTTACCGAAATCAGATTTTTCTTGAAATCGGCCTCATCGTCGCCAACGATGCGGTAAGTCACTTCTTCTTCGCTGTCCAGATTCATCACCGATACGGTGGCGCCGAAGATCACCCGACCGGTGTTCGGCATCTTGGTGATATCGATCACCTGCGCATTGGACAGCTTGGCTTCGATCTCCTGAATGCGGCCTTCGCAGAAACCCTGCTGTTCGCGGGCGGCATGGTACTCGGCATTTTCTTTCAAGTCGCCGTGTTCACGCGCTTCAGCGATATCCGCAATGATTTTCGGGCGGCGCACGCTTTTCAGATATTCGAGCTCTTCGCGCAGTTTTTCAGCGCCAAACAAGGTCATCGGAATTTGGTTCATCGTATAAATACCTCTAAATCTTTCCTGTTCAAATAACCGTCATCCTGACGTATTCGTATGAAAACACGGTTGGCATTCCGCCCCCCGCCTCCAGGCGACAAACAAAAGAAACCTGACTCGGAACGGGGCCCAAGCCAAGATCGGTTTTGCATTTTGATACGCATTTTAGCCTAGAGTTCCTTGAGGGTCATCGTTTACTTTTTCCCTGATTGCACCGTAGTATGACGGCACGTTATCCAGCTGTTATCCCGAGATTATGCGTTTTTCACGAATTGTCAGTGCATTGGCTTGCGCATTTGTTCTGAATGCGAATGCGGCCCCGGTTGAAGAGTACACACAATATCTGCCTGATGGGGCCAACCTTGCCCTGGTCGTTCAGAAGATCGGTGCCGGTGCGCCGACGATCGATTATCACTCTCAGCAGATGGCGCTGCCGGCCAGTACCCAAAAAGTGCTGACGGCGCTGGCGGCATTGCTGCAACTCGGGCCCGATTACCGTTTCACCACCACGCTGGAGATCCAGGGCGATATCCGCGACGGCGTGCTGCGCGGCAACCTGATCGCCCGCTTCAGCGGCGATCCGACCTTCAAACGTCAGAGCCTGCGCAATATGGTGGCCGTCCTGAAGAAGCAGGGCGTGCGCCAAATCAGCGGCGACGTGCTGGTCGATACCTCGGTCTTCGCCAGCCATGACAAGGCGCCCGGTTGGCCGTGGAACGATCTGACGCAGTGCTTCAGCGCGCCGCCGGCCGCCGCCATCGTCGATCGCAACTGTTTCTCGGTCTCGCTGTACAGCGCGCCGAACCCGGGCGACATGGCGTTTATCCGCGTCGCCTCCTATTATCCGGTCAATATGTTTAGCCAGGTGCGCACCCTGGCGCGCGGATCCGCAGACGCGCAATACTGCGAACTGGACGTGGTGCCGGGCGAGCTGAACCGCTTTACCCTGACCGGCTGCCTGACGCAGCGCAGCGAACCGCTGCCGTTGGCCTTCGCCATCCAGGACGGTGCCAGCTATGCGGGCGCCATACTGAAAGACGAGCTGACGCAGGCCGATATCCAGATCGACGGGCATTTGAAACGCCAAACGCGCCCCGGCATCACCGGCACGGTGATCGCGCAAACCCAGTCGGCGCCGCTGCACGATCTGTTGAAAATCATGCTGAAGAAATCGGACAACATGATCGCCGATACCGTCTTCCGCACGATCGGCCACGAGCGCTTCGGCGTGCCGGGCACCTGGCGAGCAGGTTCCGATGCGGTACGCCAGGTGCTGCGCCAGAAGGCCGGCATCGATCTGGGCAACACCATCATCGCCGACGGTTCCGGCCTGTCGCGCCACAACCTGCTGGCCCCGGCGACCATGATGCAGGCGCTGCAGTACATCGCGCAGCACGACAACGAGCTGAACTTTATCTCGATGCTGCCGCTGTCCGGTTATGACGGCACCCTGCGCTACCGCGGCGGCCTGCATGAGGCCGGCGTAGACGGCAAGGTGTCGGCCAAGACCGGCGCGCTGCAGGGCGTCTACAACCTGGCGGGCTTCATCACTACCGCCAGCGGCCAGCGCATGGCCTTCGTGCAGTATCTCTCCGGCTACGCCGTGCCGCCGGAAGATCAGAAACAGCGCCGCGCGCCGCTGGTGCGTTTCGAAAGTCGCCTGTATCGGGATATTTACCAAAACAACTGAGGATCGCCATGAAGCTGCTGGTCGTTGAAGATGATGAACTGCTGCAACAAGGGTTGGCGCTGGCGCTGACCGGCGAAGGCTACGTGTGCGACTGCGCCGCCACAGCGGCGGAAGCCAGCAGCCTGCTCATCACCAGCCAATACAGCATGGTGATCCTGGATCTCGGTCTGCCGGACATGGACGGCGCCGCGCTGCTGCGGCAGTGGCGCCGCCAACAGATCGATCTGCCGGTGCTGATCCTGACCGCCCGCGACGCCCTGGAAGACCGCGTCGATGGGCTGGACGCCGGCGCCGACGACTACCTGGTCAAACCCTTCGCGCTGGTTGAGCTGCAGGCGCGCGTGCGCGCCCTCCTGCGGCGCTACCAGGGTCACAGCGACAATCTGATGCAGGTGGATGACCTGCAGTTGAATCTCTCCAGCCAGCAGGTCTATCTGCAACAGCAGCCGGTGGAGGTCACGCCGAAAGAGTTCGCCATTCTGGCGCGCCTGATCATGCGTGCCGGGCAGACGGTCAACCGCGAACTCTTGCAGCAGGATCTCTACACCTGGCAAGACGATTTAGGGTCCAACACCCTGGAAGTGCATATCCACAACCTGCGCCGCAAACTGGGCAAGGATCGCATCCGCACCGTGCGCGGCATCGGCTACCGCCTGGAACCCTCGTCATGATCAGCATGCGCCGCCGCCTGCTGCTGATGCTGGCGCTGATCCTGCTGGTCACGCAACTCATCAGCGCCTTCTGGCTGTGGCACGAAAGCCAGGAGCAGATCAGCTTCCTGGTGGACGAAACCCTGTCCGCCAAAGTGCGTACCGAACGCGTCGATACCGAGATTGCCGAGGCCATCGCGTCGCTGTTGGCGCCTTCGCTGATCATGATGATCGTCACGCTGTTGGCGTCGTTTTGGGCCATCAGTTGGATCATCCGCCCGCTCAACCAATTGCAGCAACGGCTGGAAAAACGCTCTGCCGATAACCTGACGCCGCTGCCGATCACCAGCGACAGTCAGGAAATGGTGGCGGTCACCAATGCGCTCAATCAGCTGTTTTCACGGCTGGATAACACCATTCAACAGGAACGCCTGTTCACTGCCGACGCCGCCCACGAGCTACGCACGCCGCTGGCCGGCATCCGCCTGCACCTGGAACTGATGGAAAAGCAGGGCGTCAAGGGCAGCCAGGCGCTGATCGCCCGCATCGATCAGCTGATGCACACCGTCGAGCAGTTGCTGATGCTGTCGCGCGCCGGGCAAGACTTCGCCAGCGGCCATTATCAGCATTTCGATTGGGTGGCCGATGTGATCCAGCCGCTGCGTGAAGAGCTCGACGAAATGGCCGCCCAACGCGGGCAGACGCTGGGCTGGCAATTGCCGGCTGCTGCCACCGTGAACGGCGATCCGGTGCTGCTGCGGCTGCTGCTGCGCAACCTGGTCGAAAACGCCCACCGTTACGGCCCGGAAGGCGGCGCGATACAGGTGCGGTTAACGCCGCAAGACAACGGCTATCTGCTGCAGGTCATCGACGATGGCCCGGGAATCAAGGAAGAGATGGTCGGGGAACTGACGCAGGCGTTTCGCCGCATGGATCAACGCTACGGCGGCAGCGGACTGGGCCTGAATATCGTGATCCGCATCGCGCAACTGCACCAGGGGCGTTTGACGCTGGAAAACCGCCGCGATGCGCGCGGCCTGAATGCCCAGTGCTGGCTGCCGGAAAAGGCGCTCAAATAACAAGGGCCCAGCGTTGCTGAGCCCTTTATCACCGAATTACTTCTGGTAAATGATTTCGACGCCTTCGTCGTCGTCTTCGTCCCAGTCGTCATCCCAGTCATCTTCCGCTTCGGCTTCCACTTCCGCGATTTGCTCGCGGTGGTAGTCATCCCACATGAATTCGACTTTTTCCGGTGCGCTTTCTTCGATCGCCATCGCTTTCGGCTGGGTGTTGATGAAGTTCATCACGTCCCAGCACAGCGCATTGACGCCTTCGCGGTTGGCGGCGGAGATCATGTAGTACTTCCCTTCCCAGCCCATGCCTTCCACAATCGCCTTGGCGCGTTCGGCGGCTTCTTCCTCACCAATCACATCAATTTTGTTGAACACCAGCCAGCGCGGCTTCTGCGCCAGATTTTCGCTGTATTGGTTCAACTCGTTGATAATGACTTTGGCGTTTTCCACCGGATCGGATTCGTCGATCGGCGCGATGTCCACCAGGTGCAGCAGCACGCGGCAACGCTCCAGGTGTTTCAGGAAACGAATACCCAGGCCGGCGCCTTCGGAGGCGCCTTCGATCAGCCCCGGAATGTCGGCGACCACAAAGCTCTGCTCGTGGTCCATGCGCACCACGCCCAGGCTCGGCACCAGCGTGGTGAACGGATAATCGGCCACCTTCGGCTTGGCGGCAGACACCGCGCGGATGAAGGTCGATTTGCCGGCGTTCGGCAGCCCCAGCATGCCCACATCGGCCAGCAGCAACAGCTCCAGCAACAGGTCACGCGCTTCGCCGGCGGTACCCAGCGTCTTCTGACGCGGCGCGCGGTTGACCGAAGATTTGAAACGGGTGTTGCCCAGACCGTGCCAGCCGCCTTTGGCGACCATCAGCTTCTGCTCGTGGCGGGTCATGTCGCCGAGGATCTCGCCGGTGCCCTGATCCTTCACGCGCGTGCCGACCGGCACCTTGATGATGACGTCTTTACCGCGTTTGCCGGTACAATCGCGGCTCTGGCCATTCTGGCCGCGCTCGGCGCGGAAAGACTTCTCAAAGCGGTAGTCGATCAGGGTGTTAAGGTTCTCGTCCGCCAGCAGGTAGACGTCGCCGCCGTCGCCGCCGTCGCCGCCGTCAGGCCCACCGTTCGGGATATATTTTTCGCGGCGGAAGCTGACGCACCCGTTGCCGCCGTCGCCTGCAACGACCAGAATCGCTGCTTCATCTACAAACTTCATTTACCGTCTCCGTAAATCATTCACCGGGCTGCTTCAAAGGAGCAACCAGGGGGGGGTCTGCCCGTCGCGGCCACCACCGGTGACCAATTGCGGAAAACATGGCGCCCGCCACAACCACAAACGCACCGACATAGCCGACGATGTTCAGCGTCGGCATGGCGAATGCCTGGGGCCAAGCCAGCGCCAATAAATCTGAAAACAGCAGGGTAAACAGCGGGGTCAACGTAACCAACGCGCTCACCTGCGCCGCCTGCCAGCGCGCCATCGCTTCTGCCAGCGCGCCATAGCCGATCAGCGTGTTGGCGCCGCAAAACAGCAGGCACGCCAATTGCCAGCCGCTAAGCTGGAAAATCACCTCGGGTTTGGCCAGAGGGAACAACGCAATCGCACATAAAGTGTACAACATAACCAGGATCTGCGGCGAAGCCAGCCGGCGCAGCAACACCTTCTGCGCCACGCCATAGCTCACCCAGACCATCGCCGCGCACACGCCCAGCATCACGCCCAGCGTGTAGTCCGTCAGCCGGGTGAAGATCTCTATCAGACTGACGTTGAAAAACAGCATCAGCCCGCAAATCAGCATCAGGGCGCCAATGACCTGGGTGATGCGCATGCGTTCTTTTAAAATCAGCACGCTGGCGAACATCATGCCGACTGGCGACAGCTGGCCAATCACCTGCGACGCCGTCGGGCTCAGGTATTGCAGCGAGGAACTGAAGAACACAAAGTTGCCCAGCAGCCCCGCCGTCGCGATCGCCAACAGCAGCAGCCAACGCGGCTGGCGGAACATCGTCAGCGGCGGCAGCTTGCCGCGCACCGCAAGGATCACGCCCAAACCGATGGCGGCCATGGTAAAGCGATACCAGACAACGGTAAACGGCTCCATCACCACCAACACTTCTTTCATCGCGATCGGCAACGCGCCCCAACAAACCGCCGTGGTTAACGCCAGAGAAATGCCAACGCCGACCTGCTGCTTCGTATCCATATCACCTTCGCCAACGCTGACGGGCCTGCCCTCAGGCAACCCATAAATGTAAAAAGCCCCGCAACGAATTGCGGGGCTTACATCTATTTCGTAAGGCTCGAAAAATTATTCAGCTTCGATGCTGATGAATTTACGATTGCTCGGGCCTTTAACTTCGAATTTGACTTTACCGTCTTTCAAAGCAAACAGAGTGTGGTCTTTGCCGCAACCCACGTTGGTACCAGCGTGGAATTTGGTGCCGCGCTGACGAACGATGATGCTGCCTGCCAGTACTGCTTCGCCGCCAAAGCGTTTTACGCCCAGACGTTTAGCTTCTGAATCGCGACCGTTACGAGTCGAGCCGCCAGCCTTTTTGTGTGCCATTAATCCGCTCTCCTAACTTAAGCGCTGATGCCGGTGATTTTAACGTCAGTGAACCACTGACGGTGGCCCTGCTGCTTACGGTGGTGTTTACGACGACGAAACTTAACGATTTTAATTTTCTCGCCACGACCGTGAGCAACGACTTCAGCTTTGATCTTGCCGCCATCGACGAAAGGAACGCCGATTTTGATATCTTCGCCATTAGCGATCATCAGAATCTGGTCAAACTCAACCGCTTCACCAGTTGCGATGTCCAGCTTTTCCAAGCGAACGGTCTGACCTTCGCTTACTCGGTGTTGTTTACCACCACTTTGGAAAACCGCGTACATATAAAACTCCGCTTTCCGCGTGCCCGACTGTGTTAGTTCAGAGCGCGCTATAAATATTCACAATAGGGCGCGAATTCTACGCAAAAAAGCAGCGCATGACAAGAGCAGAATAAGATCAGAACAAGAAAAAAGAAGAAAAAAAGCGCAGTTTCTTTCGTGGCGTTTATCTGAACCGTTTTTCAAGTACAATCATAGGGACAGTTACCGCCATGTACCGATGTGAGCAGCGATCTCAACGCGGTGAAGAGAAACACAGCTGAAAAAAACACAATGAACCTAGAGCAAATTACCGAGTTAACCGCGCAAGATATGGCGGCCGTGAACGCAACAATTCTCGAACAGCTGAATTCCGATGTCACGCTCATCAATCAGCTTGGCTATTACATTATCAGCGGTGGCGGTAAGCGCATCCGGCCGATGATCGCCGTCCTGGCGGCGCGGGCGTTGGGCTACGAAGGCAACAAGCACGTCACCGTCGCCGCCCTGATCGAATTCATTCATACCGCCACGCTGCTGCATGACGACGTCGTCGACGAATCGGACATGCGCCGCGGCAAAGCCACCGCCAACGCGGCGTTCGGCAACGCCGCCAGCGTGCTGGTCGGCGACTTTATCTATACCCGCGCCTTCCAGATGATGACCAGCCTGGAATCCCTGCGCGTGCTGGCGCTGATGTCGGAGGCGGTCAACGTCATCGCCGAAGGTGAAGTGCTGCAGTTGATGAACGTGCACGATCCCGACATCAGCGAAGAAAGTTATATGCGGGTGATCTACAGCAAAACCGCCCGTCTGTTTGAAGCGGCGGCGCAATCGTCGGCGATCCTGTCCGGCGCCAGCGCTGAGCAAGAACAGGCGCTGCAAGATTATGGCCGCTACCTCGGCACCGCTTTCCAGCTGATCGACGATCTGCTCGACTACAGCGCCGACGGCAGCACCCTGGGCAAAAACACCGGCGACGATCTGAACGAAGGGAAACCGACCCTGCCGCTGCTGCACGCGATGCACAACGGCGACGACGCCCAGCGTGACATGATCCGCGGCGCGATTGAGCAAGGCAACGGCCGTCACCTGTTGGAGCCGGTGCTGCAGGCGATGCAGCAATGCGGTTCGCTGGAATACACCCGCAAACGCGCCGAGGAAGAAGCCGACAAGGCGATCGCCGCGCTGCAGGTATTGCCGGCATCAGAGCACCGAACAGCGCTGGAGGGCCTGGCCCATTTGGCGGTACAACGCGATTTTTAAGAAATCGTGTTTCTAAATGTGTTCATCAGGCCCGCCCACGCGGGCCTGCTTAGGTATTACTCTCTTCGTCGATACGCGCCAGCAGGCCGCCGATCCCTTCCCGCATCAGGAAAGCCACCATTCTCTCGCGCTCGCTCTCCGTCAAATGGTAGTAATACTCGATCCAGACCGCCAACGGATCCTGGCGTTCTACGTCATATGCCGCCCCGTCCTCCTTCAGCGCCAGCAGGTTACGCACGCCTGGAGGCAGGCTGTCGATATGGTACTCCAACGCTTTTCCCTGCACGCCTTTACGCCTGCGGCTGATCCAGCCTTCGCGTCGGGCCATCAGATTGATTCCCTGTGGTGAGGAGGGTAATCCTGCGATGCCTGTCAGTTCCTTGGCGGCAAACCACTCGTTTTTCATAGCCATCATCTCTGGGCAATAGTGGGCAATGTCGTTTTTTGGAAATTACCTGGGTATTTTTTAGGAAATTTAATGGTATTCTTATTTCCGAATAAGCGTTTCACGTTGTTCAAACGCTTAACCATGACCCGTTAGTTATACCACTAACGCAACTTTGGCTAATCAGAAAAGGAATGTAAACATGAATTCAAGGAACCCAGATTGGCATCCGGCAGATATCATCGCGGCGCTACGCAAGCAGGGCACCACGCTGGCGGCAGTGTCGCGCAAGGCCGGATTAAGCTCATCGACGCTGGCCAATGCGCTGTCGCGCCCGTGGCCGAAGGGGGAATGGCTGATCGCCGAAGCGATAGGCATCCACCCTTCGGAGATCTGGCCAAGCCGCTATTACGATCCGCACAGCGATTGCCTGCTGGATCGCAAAGCACGTATCAAATCGTGAACGCGGAGCAAAAAAAAACCGCCGGAACAGCGTCCGGCGGCGTTTATCGGCTGACTATCGGTGTCGATCAGTTATTGATGAACTTCTCGCCCAGTTCGATATCTTTATGCAGCACGTCCAGCATCTCGTTCAGCGCTTTCTGCTCGAAGGCGCTCAGGGTGCCGATATCTTTGCGTTCTTCAACGCCGTTTTTGCCCAGCACCAGCGGCTGCGCGAAGAAGCGAGCGTATTTGCCGTCGCCTTCAACGTAAGCGCATTCCACAACGCCTTTCTCGCCCTGCAGCGCACGCACCAGAGACAGACCGAAACGGGCGGCCGCCTGACCCATGGACAGCGTTGCAGATCCGCCGCCGGCTTTGGCTTCTACCACTTCGGTACCGGCATTCTGAATGCGTTTGGTCAGATCCGCCACTTCCTGCTCGGTGAAGCTCACGCTAGGGATCTGCGACAGCAGAGGCAGGATGGTCACGCCAGAGTGGCCGCCGATCACCGGTACGTTCAACTCTTCCGGCTGCTTGCCTTTCAGCTCGGCCACGAAGGTGTTGGAACGGATGATATCCAGCGAAGTCACGCCGAACAGTTTGTTCTTGTCGTAAACGCCGGCTTTTTTCAGCACTTCCGCCGCGATGGCAACCGTGGTGTTAACCGGGTTGGTGATGATGCCGATGCAGGCTTTCGGGCAAGTTTTCGCCACTTGCTCAATCAGATTACGCACGATGCCGGCGTTAACGTTGAACAGGTCAGAGCGATCCATGCCAGGCTTACGGGCCACGCCGGCGGAAATCAGCACCACATCCGCGCCGTGCAGAGCCGGAGTCGCGTCTTCGCCGCTGAAGCCTTTGATTTTAACTGCGGTTGGGATGTGGCTTAAGTCGACGGCAACGCCTGGGGTAACGGGGGCAATGTCGTAGAGAGAGAGTTCAGAACCTGAAGGAAGCTGGGTTTTGAGTAGAAGGGCGAGGGCCTGGCCGATACCGCCAGCAGCACCGAGAACTGCAACTTTCATCCTATACTCCTTTATTATCTTAAATATATAAAGCGCCGTGAATGTGTTGGTTACGGACCTTAAGTTATTACACCTTTCAAAACAATAAATTAGCCAATTCTTGCCTGCAGGTGTAATAAAACGGCCGCTGTCGCGCCCATTTTAGATTAAATCGCTTACGCATGAAGGGCATAGCGCACACTAATCAAAAATAGTGCGAGGTTATTCACGAGCAAGTTAACCGGCCGTTACATTACACCCTTACGCAACATCAGAACAACATCATTTTAATAACATTTTATTTACCACCGCAGGCCGATTTTCCGTCGTCAAAAGGGCATATTCATCGCGGCCGGATTTTGTTAAAATGCCGCCCTTTCCTCGCCGTCCGGTCATTTTTATTTTCTTTGGGGCGGCCTTTGTTGCATAAAAATTCATCTATATGCATAATCATGACTTCCACTATCAACATTCCACGGTGCAAAATGCGTAATCCCGCAAAACAGGAAGATCTGATCAAGACGTTCAAAGCGTTATTGAAAGAAGAAAAATTCAGTTCTCAAGGCGAGATCGTTTTGGCGCTGCAAGAAGAAGGCTTCGAAAACATTAACCAATCCAAAGTATCGCGCATGCTGACCAAGTTCGGCGCGGTACGTACGCGCAATGCCAAAATGGAAATGGTGTATTGCCTTCCTGCCGAACTCGGCGTGCCGACCACCACCAGCCCATTGAAGAATCTGGTGCTCGACGTCGACCATAACGATGCCGTCGTGGTGATCCACACCAGCCCGGGCGCCGCACAGCTGATCGCCCGCCTGCTCGACTCACTGGGTAAATCCCAGGGTATCCTCGGCACAATTGCCGGCGACGACACGATTTTCGTCACCCCGTCCAACGGCTTTACCGCTCAGAAGCTGCATGAAGCGATCTTGAGCGTGTTCGAGCAAGAGCTGTGAAACCTGGCGCTAACAAAGTGCGGCTGTAAACCGCATTTTGTTAGCGCTTCTTTAACCCTCGCGTTACCTTTCCAGCCTTCAACCGCGTTTAACACTGCTTTTTTATCCCGCAACAACACATTTCCATGACATCTCCATGTAACCAGCAGTACCCACTGTGATCTTCCGCACTTTTGGTCAAAATCACTTACCTTATTGAAATTACATAAATTTAACATCAAAAGATCGTTTTATGAGCGTTTTTTATTCCTTACGGTTATAAAAAATAAGGATCATGAGGTTAAAGTTTCACTAGCAACTGTTAGCGAACTATTAATTTTTCGCGTTACTAGCTGTATACTCATTTTCGTGAACTGAATCACAGTTCGTTGGAACTGATAAAAGAATACGATGAGGTGAGATGATGAAAATTAAAGCTACCGTTGCAACCCTGAGCGTTCTGTCCATGCTTTCCTTTGGTGCATTCGCAGCACAATCTGTTGATGCTACCCAGGCCGCAAAACTGCAGCCCGCCGGTGTGATCACCGTGAGCGGCGTCGCCGCTGCGCCTTCCGACATTCGCCAGGCGCTGTCCGACAAAGCTGACGCCAAAGGGGCGACCGCTTACCGCGTAATCGAAGCGCGCAACGACGGCAACTTCCACGCGACCGCTGAAATCTACAAATAAGTAACGGCATTACCCGGCAACGGGCAATACCTCTCTGGAATCAAACGCTGTCATAACGGCCTTCAAGAATAAAAATCGCTGCCAAGCCCTTCCAGGCTGTTATGAACAAGGATCGCTATCATGAACATGAAAACTACTCTTGCTGCACTCGGTTTGCTGTCCGTCATCTCCTTCGGCGCATCTGCCGCCCAGTTGGTGACTAACGATCAGACCGCCAATCTGCAATCTATCGGCACCATTACCGTCAGCGGTATCGACGGCGCGCCGACCGATATTCGCCAGGCGTTGTCGGAGAAAGCCGACGCGAAAGGCGCGACCGCCTACCGCGTGATCGAAGCCCGTAACGAAGGCAACTACCACGCCACCGCCGAGATTTACAAATAACAACTCTGGGAACGGCTTTGCAGAGCTGATTACCCTCGTCACTGCCACTGCCGAGTTCTGACGCAAACGCCGATTTCCCAGAGACCCTCTCGTCGTCCTATCCGACGAACCCCGTTGCCCTCGCTCGCGAGGGCTTTTTTATGGGCGTAAAAAAGGCCGCGAATGCGGCCCTTACATTGGCTTATGCGGCTGAACGATCAGTAGGTCACCTTCGGTTCCTGCTTTTTCGCCAACGCGTCCAGCAAGCGATCGTGAATGCCGCCGAAACCGCCGTTGCTCATCACCAGAATGTGGTCGCCCGGCTGCGCGGTTTTCACCACCATCTCCACCAGCGTATCGAGATCCGCGCTCCAATGCGCCGGCTGCACGCAGGCATCCGCCACTTCCGCGACCTGCCACGGAATGTGGTGCGGCTGGAACAGGAACACTTCGTCGGCGCGGCCGAGCGAAGGCGCCAGATCGTTTTTGCTGATGCCCATTTTCATGGTGTTGGATCGCGGCTCCAGCACCGCCAGAATGCGCGCCGTGCCGCCGACCTTGCCGCGCAGCGCGGCCAGAGTGGCCAGGATCGCCGTCGGGTGGTGCGCGAAATCGTCGTAAACCGTGACGCCGTTGGCTTCGCCACGCAGCTCCAGGCGGCGGCGGGCGTTGATGAAATCGCCCAACGCGCGGCAGGCGTCCGCTGGCTGCACGCCGACGTGACGGGTCGCGGCGATGGCCATCAGGCCGTTATGCATGTTGTGCTCGCCCACCAGCGCCCAGTTCACTTCGCCGACCTGCTCGCCGTCGAGGAACACCGCGTAGTGGCTGGCGTCCGGCGTCAGCTTCTGCGCGCGCCAGGCGCCCTCTTCGCCCACCAGCTCCTGTTCGCTCCAGCAGCCCATCGCCATCACCTGCTTCAGGTGGCTGTCGTTGTCCGGCAGGATGATCTTGCCTTTGCCCGGCACCAAACGCACCAGGTGGTGGAACTGTTTCTGGATGGCTTTCAGATCGTCGAAGATATCGGCGTGGTCGAACTCCAGGTTGTTCATGATCAGCGTGCGCGGGCTGTAGTGCACGAACTTGGAGCGTTTGTCGAAGAACGCGCAGTCATACTCGTCGGCCTCGATCACGAAGAACGGGCTGCCGCCGAGGCGGGCCGAGACGTCGAAGTTGCCCGGCACGCCGCCGATGACGAAGCCGGGCTGGTAGCCGCAGGCTTCGAGGATCCAGGTCGCCATGCCGGCGGTGGTGGTTTTGCCGTGGGTGCCGGCGACCGCCAGTACCCAGCGATCGCGCAACACGGCATCGTGCAGCCACTGCGGGCCGGAAACGTAAGGGATACCGCGCTCCAGCACCGCCTCCACGCACGGGTTGCCGCGCGTCATGGCGTTGCCGATGATCACCAGATCCGGCGCCGGATCCAGCTGGGCGGGATCATAACCCTGAATCAGATCGATCCCCTGGTTCTCCAGCAGCGTGCTCATCGGCGGATAGACGTTGGCGTCCGAACCGGTGACGTCATGCCCCAGTGAGCGCGCCAGCATCGCCAGCCCGCCCATAAAGGTGCCACAGATCCCAAGAATGTGAATGCGCATAGGTTTCTCATGTGAGTGCATCGAATGTCGGCATATTCTAACGCTCAGAATCGTCCAGAAGAAATGGATTTGCCTATGAATGGCGCGCATCTTTGGGCTACACTGCTCGCGAAAACGTTGGCGGTTTGTTAACAGGCCGCTATCCATCCGTAGATTCAGGGATTGTGTCATGAAAACGTTAGGCGAATTTATCGTCGAGAAACAGCACGACTTCTCGCACGCCACCGGCGAGCTGACCGCGTTACTTTCTGCCATTAAACTGGGCGCCAAAATCATCCACCGCGACATCAACAAGGCCGGCCTGGTTGATATTCTGGGGACCAGCGGGGTGTCCAACGTACAGGGCGAAGTTCAGATGAAACTGGACCTGTACGCGAACGAAAAACTGAAAGCGGCGTTGAAAGCGCGTGGTGAAGTTGCGGGTATCGCTTCCGAAGAAGAAGATGAAATCGTGATATTCGACGGCGAGCGAGCTGAAAATGCCAAGTATGTCGTATTGATGGATCCGTTGGACGGTTCGTCCAACATCGATGTCAACGTCTCGGTCGGTACGATTTTCTCTATCTATCGTCGCATCACGCCGGTCGGCACGCCAGTGACCGAAGAAGACTTCCTGCAGCCGGGCAGCGCCCAGGTCGCAGCGGGTTACGTGGTTTACGGCTCGTCCACCATGCTGGTGTACACCACCGGTTACGGCGTCCACGCCTTCACGTACGATCCGTCTCTGGGCGTGTTCTGTCTCTCTCACGAGAAAGTGCGCTTCCCGGCGAGCGGCAACATGTATTCCATCAACGAAGGCAACTACATCAAGTTCCCTCTCGGCGTGAAGAAATACATCAAGTACTGCCAGGAGCAGGATGAAGCGACGCAGCGCCCTTACACCTCGCGCTACATCGGTTCTCTGGTGGCGGACTTCCACCGCAACCTGCTGAAAGGCGGCATCTACATCTACCCAAGCACCGCCAGCCACCCGCAAGGCAAGCTGCGCCTGCTGTACGAATGCAACCCGATGGCGTTCCTGGCCGAACAGGCCGGCGGCAAGGCCAGCGACGGCAAAAATCGCATTCTGGACATCACGCCGGTGAAACTGCACCAGCGCGCGCCATTCTTCGTCGGCACCAAGTCGATGGTGGAAGACGCAGAACGCTTCATCGCCGAAAACCCGGACGAGTAACGCGTTTCTGGCAAGGGTTCGGCGCCACGCCGAACCCTTATCGCCTTACAGCTTGAACGCCGCCATGCTCTGCGCCAGCAGCTGAGCCTGATCTTCCAGCGAGCGCGTCGCCGCCGCCGACTCTTCCACCAGCGCCGCATTCTGCTGCGCCACCTGATCCATCTGCGCCACCGCCAGGTTCACCTGTTCGATACCGCTGCTTTGTTCCCGCGTCGCCGCCGAGATCTCACGCATCAACGCCGTCACCCGGCCCACTTCACCGGTGATACCGCTCATGGTCTGCGCCGCCGACTCCACCATCTGCTCGCCTTCCTGCACCCGGTTCTGCGACGCTTCGATCAACCCTTTGATCTCTTTCGCCGACTGGGCGCTGCGCTGCGCCAGATTGCGCACTTCGCCGGCCACCACCGCGAAACCGCGGCCCTGTTCGCCGGCGCGCGCCGCTTCCACCGCTGCGTTCAACGCCAGGATATTGGTCTGGAAGGCGATGCCGTCCATCACGCTGATGATGTCGGCGATGCGGCGCGAGCTGTCGGTGATCGCCTGCATCTTGCTCATGACCTGACTGACCACGTCGCTGCCCTGGTTGGCGATATCGGACACGCTCAGCGCCAGCTGATTGGCCTGCTCGCAGTTCTCGGCGTTCATTTTCACCGTCGAAGTCAGCTGTTCCATGCTGGCGGCGGTCTCTTCCAGCGACGCGGCCGACTCTTCGGTACGCTGCGCCAGATGCAGGTTGCCGGCCGCCAGTTCGCGCGAACCGGTGTCGATCTGGCTGCTGGCGTCACGCACTTTGCTGACCGAACTGGCCAACGCCTGCTGCATGCGCTGCATCGCCCGCACCAGGCGGCCCATCTCGGTATCGCCCTCACCACGGATCTCATGGGTCAGATCGCCGCCGGCGATGTGTTCCAACTGCGCGATGGACTCGTCCAACGGGCGCAAAATGATCACGCGCAGCGCGAACCAGGCCAGCACCGCCAGCAGCACGCTGAGCAGGCCCGCCACCACGATCAGCGAGATCTTGGTGCTGGCGTTGTTTTCCGCGTCATACACCTGCTTTTCGCCGAGCTTCATGGCGAAGCTGCGGAAATCGCTGAGATCCTTTTCAAACGCGATGCTCAACGCAGAGATGCGGGTCTCCTGAATATGGTAATACTCATCGATTTTACCGGCCTTGATGGCGGCGGCCATCGGCTTCACGCCCTGCTCGAGGTAGGCGCGATAGCTGTTTTGCAGACGATTGGAGAGTTCGCGGCCGCGCTCGGTCACGGTGCCGACGCCGACAAAGCGCGCCATTTCCTTGTTCGACTGCTCGAGGTAGCCGTAAATGCGGCCCACGGTGGCGTCAGCGACATCGATCTGGCCGATCTCCCGTTGGCGCACCGCCAGCGAGGCGGCGGTGCGGGCGCGCAGCGTCAGGTTGGAGCTGTTGGCCAGCGAGCCCAGCTCTTCGCCGAGGATCTGGTTTAAGGTATGGATCGAGCGCGATCCTTCGTTAATCGCATTGACGCCAATAACGCTGACCATGATCAGCAGCATGGTCATCAGGCTCAGCAGGGCGATCAGCCCAGCCTTCACCGTAATCTTTTTTAGCATGAGTTCTTCCCGGCTTCAGAATAGTGAGATCAGACGTAGTAGGGGTGGCAAAACGCGGAGCCAGCTTTGCTGGCTCATTATTGTTTGTTGAAGTTATCGGCAGGCGGAGACAAAACTTCATGCCGCGGCGGGATTAATCTGGAAATTATCCCTGCGCCGGCACGCGGGGTTTTCGACGATGAAAAGGGCAGGAAATCGCAAAAGAGTCCGCTATAATAGCCGCCACTCCATTTCTGGTTTGATGATTAAAGGAAACCGACATGAGCTTGAATCTGGTCCCTGCTGGCAAAGACCTGCCGGAAGACATCTACGTAGTAATCGAAATCCCGGCCAACGCCGATCCAATCAAATACGAAATCGACAAAGAAACCGGCGCGCTGTTCGTTGACCGTTTCATGTCCACCGCGATGTTCTACCCGTGCAACTACGGCTACATCAACCACACTCTGTCTCTGGACGGTGATCCGGTTGACGTGCTGGTCCCAACCCCATACCCGCTGCAGCCGGGCTCCGTGATCCGCTGCCGTCCGGTTGGCGTGCTGAAGATGACCGACGAAGCCGGTGAAGACGCCAAGCTGGTTGCGGTACCGCACAGCAAGCTGACCAAAGAGTACGATCACGTGAAAGACGTGAACGACCTGCCGGAACTGCTGAAAGCCCAGATCGCTCACTTCTTCGAGCACTACAAAGATCTGGAAAAAGGCAAATGGGTGAAAGTGGAAGGCTGGGCAGACGCTGCCGCGGCTAAAGCGGAAATCATCGCCTCCTTCGAACGCGCTGCCAAGAAGTAATTTTCGCCGCCGTCCGATGAAAAAACACCGCTCATTGAGCGGTGTTTTTTTATTACTGATCTTCGAGGCGTTTCAGCCAGTCACCGCTGGTAATTCGCGGGTAACCGTCCACGCTGTGTTTATACAGGTAGATCCACGCACTCCCATAAGGCGTCTGAATCAGCTCGCGCTTATAGTCCTTGGTGTTGCTTTTCAGTTCGTCCAGCTCTGCCAGAATCGATGAGTTAATACGATACACTTCGCAATGTATCGTGCCCTCTCCAGGGATCGCCGCCGGGTAGTGGCCCAGATTATAAATCTGATAGCCTTCGAGCTCGTGCTCGCCGAGCCATTGGGCGTTGGTCATCCAATGGCTGTTTCCCTGTTTGCGCCGTAAACTGCCGTAGACAATTATTCGCATCGCTAAAACTCAAACTGATAGAGCAAATCTAATGCCTGGTCGAGACCAGACACCGCTTCAAGATACAACTTAGGCATCAGGCGATAACGCAACGTCAGCGTGGCCAGCGAGTCGAAAATGCCCACCCCATATTTTACTTGTAAGCCTGGGAGGACATAGCCGCTCACGACAACCTGGGAATTGTCGCCAACCCCTTGGGTGTCCAGAGCCAAATTACTCACGCCGAATGCCTCGCCGATTTTACCCACAAGTTGACCACTTTGTGCAACCCCCATGCCGATTAACATCGACGTCATGGCGTTGCCGTCGGCGCCGGAGCTGTTCAAACCCTGGCCGCGCAGCAGATAAGACAGAGCTTCCTGTTGCGATTTGGCCGGATCGGAGAACACTTCCAGCTTCGGCGCATCCGCCAGGCCGGTCACGCGCACGCCGGCGGTCACGTCGTCCTCGGTGGATTCCGGGTTGCGGATCGCTTCGATATTGAGCAGCGGCTGATCCGGCGGGCCGGAGAACATCAGCTGCCCTTTACGCACGATCAAATCCTGACCATAAGCATGGAAGCGACCGGAAGGGATGTCAATCTGGCCGTTGAGGCCCAGCCCTTTCTTGTCCTGCACCACTTTCAAATCGCCCTTCAAGCGGGCTTTCAGGCCAAAGGCGTCCAGCCGCACGTCGTTGCCGACGTGGATCATCAGGTTGCTGTTGATCGGGATCGAGGCGGTCTTCGGTTGAATCGGCTTCAGCTGATCGTCCAGCATGACTTCGTCGGAAGAGACGCCCACCGCGCTTTCCGGCAGCTCCTGCACCGTGATGCGCGCCCAGGGAATGTCGACCTTGCCATTGAGCGAGAACAGCTGCGGCGTGGCTTCGAACACCAGATCCGGCGATACGTCGATGCGGATCATCGGCGGCACCGTCACCCGCAGCTTGTCACCCTTGGCGGCAATGCGCGCGCGCCAGGCGTTGATGTCACGCCAGTCGGCATCGCCCGCCAGATTCAGCTGGCCGCGCGTGGTGCTGAGCAGCCCTTCCAGCGTCGAGGTCATGCCGTTGAAATTCACCGCCAGCCGCGCGTCGGTCATATCGAACGGCATCCAGTGCCCCTGCACCTTCGCCCGATCCAACGCCAGACGCCCGAACACCAGCGGCTTCTGCGCGCTGCCGCCCAGACGCAGGTTGGCGTTCAGCATGCCCGCCGCGCTTTCACCCTTCATCAGCGCCGGGTTGATCAGCGCCAGCGAGATGTTGGTGATATTGACGTTGCCGCTGATGGTGCGCCGCACCTGCGGATCCGCCACCTGGATATTGCCGTCGAACTGGCCGTTGTTGGTCAGTTTGATCCGCCAGTCGGCCTGCGCGCGGCCGTTGTTCAGGCCGGCGTTGAGGGTCAGCGCATCGAAGGCGATCGGCAACGCGTTGCCCTGCACCTGCTGCACCACCTTGACGCCGTTGCCGGCGAGCGTGACTTTCGCCTCCGGCAGCGCGCCGCCCGGCTTCCAGCTGACGTCGGCCCGGCCGGTGAACACGCCGCTCAGGGCGGTTTCCGGGCCAAGGAACGGCTTGATCATCGCCAGATCGAACCGGTTGAGCACCACGCTGGCCTGGCCGCTCTGGCCGGCTTCAATGGTCTTTGGCACGCACAGCTCGGCGTTCGGGTTCTGCCAACAGTGCGGCCCGACGCTGATTTTCTGCTCGGCGTTCAGGTAGTCCAGCGCGATGGCGCGCGTCAGGCGCCACTCCCCTACCGGCGTATCGAAGCGGGTATTGTTCAAATTGCCGCGCCAGCGCTGCTGCTGACGATCGAAGCTGCCCTGCAGCGCTAGCTGGCCGGAGACCGGTTTGCCGTCGATCTTCAACTGCAGTTGGTGCTGCTTCTCGCTGCCCTTGGCGTCGAGGGTCAGCAGGCTGACCTCCAGCGCGTCCTGCTTCAGCTGCTCGACACGTACCGCCAACTGCCCCTGAATCTGATCCGTGGAGCGCACGTCGCCGTCGATCTTCACGCGGTTGATGCGCAGCGCCTGCCACTGCAAGCCGGAAGCGGTCAAATCCGCCAGCAGCTGCGGCGCCTGAAGATTGCCGCGCAGTTTCAACAGCCCTTTGGCGGTGCCGCCGAGGCCCGGCAGCGCGCCGTCCAGACGCGGCGCGTCGATGTTGGCGTCCAGGTTCCAGCTCTTCTCGTCCAGCTGCCCTTTGACGTTCAACTGGTTGCGCCCCAGCGTCAGATCGATGCCGGGGATTTTCCACTGCCCGGCGGCGTTACCGCTCAGCGTGCCGCGCGCCGTGACCTTATTCTGCTTCACGTTGCCGTCCAGCTGCAGCACCGGCACCTGCAGCTGCCAGCTGCCGCCGTGCAGGCTGCCGCGCGTGGTGATCTTGCCATCCAGCTTCGCCGGCCATTCCGGCCACTGCTTGGCGGTATTGATGCCGCTCAGCGTCAATTGCGAGGTCCAACTGATGGCCTTGCTCCAGTCCACTAGCGCGGTGAGGTCGGTATTGCCCTGCAGCGCCGCCAGCCGCAGGCGCTCCAGCTTGAACTGCTCGACGTTGCCTTTGCCGTCCAGCGTCAGCACCGCCGGAGGCAGATCCTGGCCTTTCAGATTGGCGCGCGTCGACAGCGCGTAATCGGTCGCCTTGCCGTTAAAGCGCAGGCGGAAATCGTTGACCTGGTACTGCGCCTCGCCGCTCAGCGGCCATTTCAGCTGTTTGCTCTGCAGCGTCAGCGCCAGCGGCAGGCCGGCTTCGGCCAGCCGGGTTTGCACATCGAGCTGGGCGCCGACCGGGCCGGACAGGTTCAGCGCGACCTTCAGCTCGTCGCGCAACCCGCCGCCGATGTTCAGCTTCACCTTCTCGCCCTTCAGCGGGTCAATGTTCAACGCGCTGTTGGCGGTCAGCGCCACCGGCCAGTCGCCGGTCAGGGTCGCCTGCCCCTGCACCGACAGCGTGCCCTGCGGCGACTTCACGTCGAAATTGTCCAGCTGGATATGCTGATCCTGCGTACTGGCCTGCAGCAACAGGCTCGTGATCAGCACGTCGGTATCGCCGGTCAAGCGCAGCTGTTCGCCGCTGATCTCTTTCACGGTGATATCCAGCGGCAGGCGGATGTCCGGCAGATCCGGCAACAGCGGTTTGGCGAACAGTTCTTTCAGCGTTTCGCCGAGCGGCTTCTCTTCCGGCTGCGGCGCCGGTTTCGCCGCGTCGGTGACCTGCTCGCCGACCTTTTTCGCCACCTCGACCGCCGGTTGCACCGCTTCCGGCAACGGATTTTGCGGCGTTTTCGGCAAGGCGATCAGCAACGAGCCGAGCTTGGTCGGCATCAGCGTCAGCGCGCGCTCTTGCCACTGCGCGCCGGTGCGGAACTCGGCCAGAGAGATGGCGGTATCGTCGACGGTGACCTTGACGTTATTCAGCGCCAACAGGCGCAGGGTGATCGGATAAGGGGTGCTGAGATTGGTGGTCGGCTCACTGCTCTCCTCCACCGGCGCGGAGGGCGCCATCTCTTTGGTGTTCACCGCCACGTCCACGTCCTGAGCGGTCAAGGCGTTAACGCACAGCGAGCTGCGTTTAAAGCAGGAGAGATCGAGGGACAGATGGAACTGCCCGGCGTTGACCGTCACGCCCGGCATCTGATACTTCACGCCCTTCAGCGTCAGATCGCGCCAGCCGCCGCTGACGCCGGCGATCTCCAGCCCCGGCACCCAGCGCGCCGCGCCGTTGATGACCATATGCAAACCGGTGGTGGTCCCCACCAGGAAGGCCAGGCCGCCGATCAGCAACAGCAGGACGACCAGAAATCCGAGACAAATCTTTTTAACCAGGCTCATAGTTCAGGCCCCAAACCGATGTAGAACTGCATCCCGTGAGTGTCCTTGTCCCCCACGGGCGCGGCGATATCCAGCTTCACCGGCCCCACCGGCGACTGCCAGCGCACGCCTACGCCGGCGCCGGTCTTGAAGTTGCTCTGCTTGATATCGTTCACCGCTTCACCGGAATCGACGAACATCGCCCCCCACCATTTGCCGGTCACGTTGTATTGGTACTCCAGCGAGCCGGTCAGCATCTTGGAGGCGCCGGTCAGCTTGCCGTCGTCGCCGCGCGGCGAAATGTCTTTGTACTTGTAGCCGCGAATGCTGCGGTCACCGCCGGCGAAGAAACGCAGATCCGGCGGCACCTTGTCGAAGTCGTTGGTTTCGATCCAGCCCACCTGCCCGCGCGCCACGAAACGGTGCTTGTCGGCCAGGGTGCGGATCCAGACGTTCTGCGCCTGCATCAGCGCGAAGTCCACGCCGGAGCCCCAGGAGGTGTCGGATACGTCGATGGAATAGCGCTGGCTGTCGCCCCAGGTCGGCATCAGCCCGCCGCGCGAACGGGTGCGGTTGAAGCTGACGCCGGGGTACAGCAGCATGGTGGTATTGCTGACGTTGCCCTGGGTAAAGTTATCCCAGCGCCAGGTCAGGTTGATCGCCCGCTGCCAGCCGCTGGAGAGATCCCAGTTGCGCGAGGCCACCACTTTGGAGGTCACGGATTTGGTGTCGTTAAGATCGACGTTCTTGAGCCCACCCTGCAGCAGGTAATACTGCTCCAGCGGATTCTTCAGCAACGGGATCTTATAGGTCAGATCCAGCTGCTGCTCCGGCGCCGACACGCTGGCGCTGGTTTCCAGGCTATGCCCGCGATCGTTGAGCCAGGGCTTTTTCCAGGTGCCTTTCACCCGCGGGCCGACGTCGGTGGAATAACCGATACCGGTTTCGACGGTGTTGCGCGTGCGCGGCGTCACCAGCGCGTCCAACGGCAAAATCTTGTTCTCTTTGGCATCGTTGAAATCAGGGGACACCACCACCGAGTTAAACCAGTTGGTGGCGGACAAACGGCGATTCAGCTCGGCCAAATCCTCCGAACTGTAGTAATCCCCCTGATGAAAGGGCACCAGATTTTGCAGATAGTCTTCGCGAATTTGCGAACCGGTGAATTTCACCTTGCCGAAGCGGTAACGTTCGCCGCTGTTGAAATCGATATCCCAAAACGCCTTGTGCAGATCTTCGGCCACGCCGAGCTGGCTTTTGGTCATATCGGCGTCGAAGTAGCCTTTGCGCAGCGCCAGGCCGGTCAGCGAGCCTTTGAAACTGTCATACTTGCCGTGGTTGAGGATCTCGCCGATGGTCGGCCGCCCCTTCTTTACCAGCGTCAGGTAGTCCTCATCGGTCTTTGCGCCGCCCTCCAGCACGATGTTGGCGCCGGCGATGCGCACCGGCTCGCCCGGATTGACCTTGGCGTGCAACACCGGGCGCGACATCCCCGGCCGATCGTCCAGCGTAAACTCGATGGTCGGCTGGTAATAGCCGAGCGCGCGCAGCCCCTGGCGCACCGCCTCATCCACCCGCGCGCGGAAGCGGCCGTCGGTGCCAACCTCTTCAGGCGTGATCGACGACAGCCGCACCCGGACGTTTTTTTCCAACTCTCCGCTTAACCCCTCCACCTGCAGCCGCACGTTGGCCGCATAGGCTGCAGGTGCCGCAAGCAACACAGATATCAAGCACATGACCGGGTACTTTGGCACGTGTTCTCCTTATTGATTTTACTGTCCTGTTATGGTGTTCGCTCCGGGGCCAGGGCAGACTCCGCGCTATCATGACGGCAGCCCTCTTCAACCTTATTCCGGACGCCGCCCGCCGCGCTTTGCCACCGCCGCGCAACAGGCGAATTCTTCACTTTTGGCGCTCAAAATACTGCGTTAAGCTTATACAAAATCCAACTTGCCGCTTATTGTGGGCAAAGACGCGGTGAGATACAACCGAACCACCGCCATGTAGGGTCAATTCTTACTGTGACAACAGGAGTCAACCGTGGTGCCATTTTTTGATAAATCACAAACCGTCGATAAGGCAAGCGCGCTGCCTGGCCGCACCACGCCAATGCCTGTCGCAACGCTCAACGTGGTCACCGAGCACTCGATGACCCAGGTGCCGGCAGGCATGGACGTGGCGATCTTCGCCATGGGCTGTTTCTGGGGCGTTGAGCGTCTGTTCTGGCAACAGCCGGGCGTCTACAGCACCGCCGCCGGCTACAGCGGCGGCTATACGCCGAACCCGACCTACCGCGAAGTGTGCAGCGGCCAGACCGGCCACGCCGAAGTGGTGCGCGTGGTGTTCGATCCGCAGATCGTCAGCTACAAACAGCTGCTGCAGCTGTTCTGGGAAAATCACGATCCGGCGCAAGGCATGCGCCAGGGCGGCGACATCGGCACGCAGTACCGCTCGGCGATTTATACGCTGAGCCCAGAGCAGCAGGCCGAGGCGGAAAGCAGCCTGCAACGCTTCCAGCAGGCGATGGACGCGGCGGGCGACAAGCGCGTCATCACCACCGAGATCGCGCCGGCGCTGCCGTTCTATTACGCGGAAGACGATCACCAACAGTACTTGTACAAGAACCCGGAAGGGTACTGCGGTCTGGGCGGCATCGGCGTTTGCCTGCCGCCGCAGGGCTGATTTGATGCCGGCCGGCGGCACTTTTTTAACCGCTGGCGGCCCCTGTGGGGCAACTGCTATACTATGCGGGCCGCTTCTGCGGCCCGATAGCTTCCCTTCTGGTTGTTATCGCTGCTTTTTTTACTATGTACTACCCTTCCTCAAGAGCGCCGTCATCCCGTCGGCACGTATGGATAGATTATGTTAAACAGTATTTTACTGATTCTTTTTCTGATCGCGGTGAGTGCGTTCTTCTCACTGTCGGAAATCTCTCTGGCCGCCTCGCGCAAGATCAAACTGAAGCTGATGGCTGACGAAGGTAACGTCAACGCCGCCAGAGTGCTCAAGCTGCAAGAAACCCCTGGCATCTTCTTCACCGTGGTGCAGATCGGCCTGAACGCCGTAGCCATCCTCGGCGGTATCGTGGGCGACGCGGCTTTCTCTCCCACCTTCAAGGTGTTGTTCGATCGTTTCCTGTCGCCCGAATTGGCGGAACAGGTCAGCTTCATCTGCTCTTTCGTGCTGGTGACCAGCTTGTTTATCCTGTTCGCCGATTTGACGCCGAAGCGCATCGGTATGATTGCACCAGAGACGGTCGCCGTCCGGATCATCAACCCGATGCGTTTCTCCATCATGATCTTCCGCCCGCTGGTGTGGTTCTTCAACGGCATGGCCAACCTGATCTTCCGCATGTTCAAGCTGCCGATGGTGCGTAAGGACGACATCACCTCCGATGACATCTACGCGGTGGTGGAAGCCGGCGCCCTGGCGGGCGTGCTGCGCAAGCAGGAGCATGAGCTGATTGAAAACGTGTTCGAACTGGAATCGCGCACCGTGCCGTCTTCGATGACCTCGCGCGAAAGCGTGGTGTACTTCGATCTGCGCGAAAGCGAAGAGAGCATCAAGGAGAAGGTCTCGACCCATCCGCATTCCAAGTTCCTGGTGTGCGACGGCCATATCGATCAGGTGGTGGGTTACGTCGATTCCAAAGACCTGCTGAACCGCGTGCTGGGCAACCAGAGCCTGGTGCTGAGCAGCGGCGTGCAGATCCGCTCGGCGCTGATCGTGCCGGATACGCTGACGCTGTCCGAAGCGCTGGAAAGCTTCAAAACCGCCGGCGAAGACTTCGCGGTAATCCTCAATGAATATGCGTTGGTGGTGGGCATCATCACGCTTAACGACGTGATGACCACGCTGATGGGCGATCTGGTCGGCCAGGGCCAGGAAGAGCAGATCGTGGCGCGCGACGAAAGCTCATGGCTGATTGAAGGCGGCACGCCGATCGACGACGTGATGCGCGTGCTGGACATCGATGAGTTCCCTCAGGCGGGCAACTACGAGACCATCGGCGGCTTTATGATGTATATGCTGCGCAAGATCCCGAAACGCACCGACTTCGTCAAATACGCCGGCTACAAGTTCGAAGTGGTGGATATCGACAGCTACAAGATAGACCAGCTGCTGGTCACCCGACTGAGCGACAAACCGGCGGCGGTGCTGCCGAAAGCGCCGGACGACGCACCTGCGGCCTGACGGCGGTAAGACAAAAACATCAGCGGCCCCATCGGGGCCGCATTTTTTTACCGCTGTCAGCGAGGTGTTCACCCCATCTCGGTCTGCAACAGCAGCACCTGACGGTTCACTTCAGACATCACGCTGAAATGGCGCTTGTCGCGAATCTTCGGCGGCAGGATTTTCCCCTCGTCGAATTCAAATGCGCCCACGTCCTTGATATACAGCCTTCCGCGAAACAGGGTCTTAACGTACTTTGCCACTTTCAAAGGGTTATAACGCTGGAAGATTCTCATTCTTTTACGCTCCTCCCGTTGATCCATGCGCTCAGCGAGCCGCCAAAGGTGGCAGCCTCGAAATTCAGAACGCAACTTGATTGCATGTAGTAGACCCAGTAAAGACCAGAACGTTCACTTCTGCCCGGATTTCTACGCTGGATTTACACTTTTTGACAGAATTGTATATGATAATTTATAACGTTTTCAGGATATCCCTTCAAAATCTGATGATTAGCGAACCAAGGGAAAATCTGCGATCCGGTTAACAGGACAGACCTCTTATCACATCCTATGCTTTAGGCTGTCGAAGTGCTGTCGCACAAATTCCCCCCATTACAAGGAGAAAGCATGAAAACAAGTCGCATGCTGATGGTATCCCTGCTGCTCGCCCCGCTTTTCGCTTCCGCGCACAACTTCCAGCTCCAGCAGCGCGTGGCGCCGGTCGGCGTCAGCGACAAAGGAGAGCTCAATTACGCTGACGGTAATTTTAGCTACCAAAACTGGAACAGCGCGCAGCTCAGTGGAAAAGTGCGAGTGATACAACATATTGCCGGCCGCAGCTCCGCCAAAGACATGAACGACCCACTGATTGAAGCGATCAAGAAAGCGAAGCTACCACACGATCGTTACCAAACGACGACAATCGTCAACACCGACGATGCCCTGATGGGCACGGCGATGTTCGTGCGCAGCAGCATTGAAGACAGCAAGAAGGAGTTTCCATGGTCGCAGTTTATCGTCGACAGCGACGGCAACGTGCGCAAAGCCTGGGATCTGCAGCCGAAAGGCTCCGCCATCGTGGTGCTGGATAAGCAAGGGCGCATCCAGTTCGCCAAAGACGGCGCGCTGACGCCGGAAGAGGTGCAGCAGGTAATGTCCAAACTGCACCAGTTGTTGGCGAACTAACTCAGAACAGCGACACCCGAAAGCCGGGGTTGAGGAAAGATTCACGCGGGGTATAGAGCAATGGCTTACCCTGCCAATCGTGAATTTGCGCCCCGGCGGCCACCGCCACCGCATGCCCTGCGGCGGTATCCCAAATGTTGGTCGGCCCGAAGCGCGGATAGAGCTGCGCCTTGCCTTCCGCCACCAGACAGAACTTCAGCGAGGAACCGACTGACACGGTCTGGTGCTCGCCCAGCTGCTGCAAATAATCTTTCAGTTCGTCGTCGATATGCGAGCGGCTCACCACCACCAGCGGCGGATGCGCGTTGCTGACGCCGATCGCCTGCCGCACGCCCTTCTCTTCTTTCCAGGCCTTGCCGCGCTCCGCCAGATACAACACGTCGATCGCCGGGGCGTACACCACCCCCATCACCGCCTGCCCGTCTTCAATCAGGGCGATATTGACCGTGAACTCGCCGTTGCGGTGCAAAAACTCTTTGGTGCCATCCAGCGGATCGACCAGCCAGTAACGCGTCCAGCTGCGGCGCTCTTCCCACGCCGGCGGATCCTCTTCCGACAGCAGCGGCACCTCGGGCGTCAGCGCCGCCAGGCCGCGCTTGATGATGTGATGCGCCGCCAGATCGGCCGCCGTCACCGGTGAATCATCTTTTTTCTGTGCGACATCAAGCGGTTGTTCACCGTCGTACACCGCCATGATCGCCGCCCCCGCCTCGCGGGACAGTTGGCAAATTCGCTCTAACATCATGCACCTCAACTCCGCATCTCCGTGGGAAATTTCCCCCTGTCTCTGCTAGCAGACTAGTTTTTTTTACGCCGAATATCCATCTCAACCGCCTAAGCCCCGGGAATTCCTCAGTTCTTGTTGGGCACAACTGTGAACTTCCCCGCGTTACCCGCCGCCGTTTTCTGCCACACTTCACAGTTTGCTGTGGCAAGCAATGTTAATTACATTTCCCTCTGCGATAACACTCGAATAATGGAATGGAGAGCCCCCCAAATGATGAAGCATCCACTGACGCTGTCCGCGCTTGCGCTGCTGGTGTGCGCCTCCGCGCAAGCGGCCACCGTCGATCTGCGCGTGCTGGAAACCACCGATCTGCACAGCAATATGATGGACTTCGATTACTACAAGGACACGCCGACCGACAAGTTCGGCCTGGTGCGCACCGCCAGCCTGATCCAACAGGCGCGCCAGCAGGCCGCCAACGCGGTGTTGGTGGACAACGGCGACATCATTCAGGGCAGCCCGCTCGGCGACTACATGGCGGCCAAGGGGCTGAAACCGGGCGACGTGCACCCGGTCTATAAGGCGATGAACACGCTGGACTACGTCGTCGGCAACATCGGCAACCATGAGTTCAACTATGGGCTGGACTACCTGAAGAACGCCATCGCCGGCGCCAAATTCCCGTATATCAACGCCAACGTCATCGACGCCAAAACGCAAAAACCGCTGTTCACGCCGTACATCATCGTCGATACGCCGGTGAAAGACCGCGACGGCAAGGCGCATACGCTGCGCATCGGCTACATCGGCTTCGTGCCGCCGCAGATCCTGGTGTGGGACAAGGCCAACCTGCAGGGCAAAGTGACGGTGGACGACATCACCGCCACCGCCAAGCGCTACGTGCCGCAGATGCGTAAAGAGGGCGCCGATCTGGTGGTGGCGATCCCGCATTCCGGGCTGTCCAGCGAGCCTTACAAGGCGATGGCGGAAAACTCGGTCTATTACCTCAGCCAGGTACCGGGCATCGACGCCATCATGTTCGGCCACGCTCATGCGGTGTTCCCGAGCAAGGACTTTGCCAACATCAAAGGCGCGGATATCGACAAAGGTCTGCTGAACGGCGTGCCGGCGGTGATGCCGGGACAATGGGGCGATCATCTCGGCGTGGTCGACCTGCAGCTCAACAACGATGGCGGCAGCTGGAAAGTGACCGCCGCCAACGCGGAAGCGCGGCCGATCTACGACAAAGAGAACAAGAAATCGCTGGCGGCGGAAGATGCCGCGCTGGTGAAGGTATTGGCGGACGATCACAAAGGCACGCGCGAGTTCGTCAGCCAGCCGATCGGTAAATCCGACGGCAACATGTACAGCTACCTGGCGCTGGTGCAGGACGACCCAACGGTGCAAATCGTCAACAATGCGCAGAAAGCCTACGTCGAACATTACATCCAGGGCGATCCGGATCTGGCCGGTCTGCCGGTGCTGTCGGCGGCGGCGCCGTTCAAGGTCGGCGGCCGCAAGAACGATCCCGCCAGCTTCGTCGAAGTGGAAAAAGGCCAGCTCACCTTCCGCAACGCCGCCGATCTCTATCTCTACCCCAATACGTTGGTGGTGGTGAAGGCGAGCGGCAAAGAGGTGAAAGAGTGGCTGGAGTGCTCCGCCGGCCAGTTCAACCAGATCGACGTCAACAGCGCCAAGCCGCAGGGCTTGATCAACTGGGACGGCTTCCGCACCTATAACTTCGACGTGATCGACGGCGTCAACTACCAGATCGACGTCAGTCAGCCGGCGCGCTACGACGGCGAATGCCAACTGATCAACGACAAGGCGGAGCGTATCAAGCAGCTGACCTTCAACGGCAAGCCGATCGATCTGAACGCCACCTTCCTGGTCGCCACCAACAACTACCGCGCCTACGGCGGCAAGTTTGCCGGCACCGGCGACAAACATATCGCCTTCGCTTCGCCGGATGAAAACCGCTCGGTGCTGGCGGCCTACATCAGCGCCGAAACTCAGCGGCATGGCGCGGTGCGCCCGCAGGCGGACAACAACTGGCGTTTGGCGAACTTCAGCAGCCAGCAACCGCTGGATATCCGCTTCGAGACCTCGCCTTCGGACAAAGCGACAAGGTTTGTCAAAGCGCACGCCCAATATCCGATGAGCGCCGCAGGCAGCGACAGCATCGGCTTCGCGGTTTATCGCATCGATTTAAGCGGTAAGTGACGCGGTTTTTGGCCGGCGCGCCCGGCCATTCATCGCTCGCCTGCGCGGCGCATAAAATAAGGGCGCCACGAAGGCGCCCAGAACAATCCTCGGTGGGATTACAGGATTTCCAGCAGCTCGACGTCGAACACCAGCGCGCTGAACGGCGGAATGGACGCGCCTGCGCCACGCTCGCCGTAGGCCAGGTTGTGCGGGATATACAGCTGCCATTTGGAACCGACCGGCATCAGGGTCAGCGCTTCGATCCAGCCTGGGATCACGCCGCTGACCGGGAATTCCGCCGGCTGGCCGCGCTCAACCGAGCTGTCGAACACGTCGCCGTTGATCAGACGACCGGTGTAGTGCACACGCACGCGGTCCTGACGGGACGGGATTGGGCCGTTGCCCTGCTCCAGCACGGAGAACTGCAGGCCAGACTCGGTCAGCGTCACGTCGTCGCGCTTGGCGTTGTCGTCCAGGAATTTCTGGCCTTCAACCGCCATCGCCTGCTGGCGCTCGCGGCGTACCGCGTCAGCACGCTCGTGGATTTCACGCAGCGCACGGTGCACCACGTCTACCGGAACCGCCGGGGCATTCCCTTCCAGCGCGTCACGCAAACCCGCCAGCAAAGCTTCCGGTTGCAAACCTTCCAGCCCGGACTCTTGCAGCTGCTGGCCTACCTGTAAACCAATCCCGTAACTTGCTTGCGCTTCAACGCTGTCAAAAGAAGGGGTTGTCATGGGGTTTTCCTTAAGTCTGTAAAAAGTCGAAAGCGCAGCATAACAGCGCGTCAATGCCGGGTAAAATCTTGTGTGGAGAATGATGACTTTTGTCGTAGAAAAAGAAACAATAACCTTCTGTTAACGCCCGCAGCCGCAAACCCCGGCCCTGCCGCTCAGCCGCCTTTCACTTCAATCAGTTAGCGGACTATACTGAAAGCAGGATATCGGGCAGGCGACGCGCTTGCCGCGCCGCACTGATTATTACGCCGTCGAAGAGAGGTCACCATGGGCAGAATCGCGCCCAGGAGAAGGAAAACCACCCGCATCTACCAGCCGCTGCTGCGCACCTGGCTGAACATCAGCCAGCGCCTGAAACCCGGCGCCGCACCCACGCAGGAAGACGCGGAACCGCCATCGGAGCCGCCATCGGCCAACGACAAAATGCAGCGGGTCAAAGCGCTGCTGATTAAAGTCTGGCATCTGCCGGACGGTTTCCATTGGATGGAACCGCTGCCCTACTTTCACCGCCGCTGGGTGCTGATCTTCGGCATCATCCTGCTGCTGGCGTTGCTGTGGCCCTACTCGCCCGAAAGACAGCCGTTCCCGGTCTCTCAGCAGGAAACCAGCGTGCCGCTGCAGGCCGAGCTGCAAAACGGCGGAAGCGCCGCCACGCCCGCCAACGAGCCGACGCCGGCGGGCAACTGGCAGCGTTATCAGATCCAGCCCGGCCAGACCCTGGCCCAACTGTTTCGCGACAACAATCTGCCGGTGAATGAAGTGTTCGCCATGGCGCAGGTGGAAGGCGGCGACAAGCCGCTGAGCAACATGAAAGCCGGCCAGGAAGTGCGCATTGAACGCGACGCCAACGGCGTGATTAGCGCGCTGTCGGTCACCACGGCAGACAATAGCCAGGCGCTGTTCCGCCGCCAGGCCGACGGCAGCTACCGCCGGGAACGCTAATCTCTACAGCTGCGCCAGCAGAAACTCGCGCAGCACCACGCCCTGGTTGTGCTCGGTATCTTTACTGCCATACAGCAGCGTCAGCGCTTGCCCCTGCCGTAACAGCGCCACCAGCGGCTGCCAGGCGTCGTTGGCCGCCAGCTGTTGGCGGTATCGCGTCTCAAAGGCTTCCCACTGGTCGGTATGCTGATGGAACCACTTGCGCAGCTCGTCATCCGGCGCCACCTGTTTCAACCACTGCACGCCCGTCAACCGCTCTTTGCTGATGCCGCGCGGCCATAGCCGGTCTATCAGATAACAATGTTCCGGCGCCGGCGCGCTGAAATCGTAAACCCGCTGTAGCGTAATCGTTGCCATCGCACGCTCTCCTTTTCATCCCGTCTTCAAGCGTAGCGCGTTTTGCCGGGCGCAGAAAAGCAAAACGCCAGCGCGAGGCTGGCGTTTTAACCGGGTTAACAGCAGCGTAAATTACGCTTCTGCAACCACAACTACATTCAGCTGTGCGAACACGTCGCTGTGTACCTGGAAGTGCACTTCGTGCTCGCCAGTGGTACGCAGAACGCCGTTCGGCAGACGAACTTCGCTCTTGGCAACTTCAACGCCTGCCGCAGTCACTGCGTCAGCGATGTCGCGGGTGCCGATAGAGCCGAACAGTTTACCTTCGTCGCCAGATTTGGAAGCGATGGTGACTGAACCCAGTTCGTTGATCTTGGTTGCGCGAGCTTCAGCAGCAGCCAGAACGTCAGCCAGTTTGGCTTCCAGTTCAGCACGGCGTGCTTCGAAGAACTCAACGTTTTTCTTGGTAGCAGGAACAGCTTTGCCCTGTGGTACCAGGAAGTTACGAGCGTAGCCCGCTTTAACGTTAACTTGATCACCCAGGCTGCCCAGGTTTGCTACTTTATCAAGCAGAATAACTTGCATTACCTTATCCTCTCAAAGTCGTTAATGGACAGTGGCCGATTACTGATGACGATCAGTGTACGGCAACAAAGACAGGTAGCGCGCGCGCTTGATAGCACGGGCCAGCTGGCGCTGATATTTTGCACGAGTACCGGTGATACGGCTCGGTACAATTTTACCACTTTCGGTGATGTAGTTTTTCAGCGTAGCGATGTCTTTATAGTCAATCTCTTGAACGCCTTCCGCGGTGAAACGGCAGAACTTGCGACGACGGAAATAACGTGCCATTTGGCTAGTCTCCAGAATCTATCAATTCAATCTGCTCGGCATGCAGAACCAATTTGCTCAGCCCGTTGCGCCCTTGATGGCAGCTTACAAAGCCTTGCACGGTAATCTGACTGCCGACCGTTAATCTTTGAGTTAGTGCTTGTGACTGTTGTCCGCTGACAACCACGGGCATTCGGCACCATGCTTGTCTGCTGAATCCGGCTTCCATCTGCTGCGAACGGTGCTCTAGCACAAATTGGCAGTGCGGTATCCCGGAAGGACTCACTTTTCGAACCGGCGCCTTGCACACAGTGCCCGACAAAACCAGACGATTAGCCGTCACGGCGGCAATTACTCTTCAGAATCCCCAGCATCTGCATCATCTGCGGTTTCGTTAGCGAAGTCTTCGCGGCGATCGCCACGACGTTCGTCTTTCGCTTTAACCATCGGAGATGCTTCAGTTACCGCGTGCTTAACGCGCATAACCATGCTGCGGATAACGGCGTCGTTGAAGCGGAAGTTAGTTTCCAGCTCATCGATCGCTTCCTGCGGCGCTTCAACGTTCAGCAGAACGTAGTGAGCTTTGTGCAGTTTGTTGATCGGATAAGCCAGCTGACGGCGGCCCCAGTCTTCCAGACGGTGAATCTGACCTTGCGCGTTAGTGATGGTAGCACTGTAACGCTCGATCATGCCCGGAACCTGTTCGCTTTGGTCAGGATGGACCATAAAAACGATTTCGTAATGACGCATCGAATTGCTCCTTACGGATTATTCAGCCTCCTGTCAGGGTCAACCGCGGCCCATGGAAGCAAGGAACGTGTTTAGTGTGCGGCTGAAAAATGACGTGTAATCATACTGACGCAGGGCGGGAAACTCAAGGACTGCGTGGGTTTTATTCGCGTTAATGCGAGGCGCTATGGGAAATAGCACGATTTGCTCGTGAGTGAACCTATGTACGCCGATCCATCAGTTTCAAAAATCTTTCAATGAAATCAGCGCTGAGTCACAAATCTATTTCATTTTTTTTGAAAGATGCCTTCAAAACACCCCGCTTTTTAATCGCCAGCAACGGACTAAAATTAACCATATCCGCCGCAGACAGCGCGACGAAAAAGATCCCAGGTTATTCAATGCAGATAAATGACTTTTTGCCGCAGCGACACTCGCTGTCAGGCCGTAACGGCAAAAAGTAAGAGAGGCACTATGAAACGCATCATTCTCGCGACGGCGCTTGCCGCCCTGTTCTCCGCCAACGTGATGGCCGCGACAGAGATCACCTCGCACCAGGCCGATCAACGCCAGAGCGTTGGCTTCGTCACCCTGAACCAGAACGTGGTCTCGCCGGATGACGCCAGCAGCCAGGTCAGTAAAATCGCCGATCAACGCGGCGCAAGCTCTTATCGCATCATCGCCCTGCACGAACCGGGCGACAACAGCACGATGCACGTTAGCGCCGAGCTGTACCGTTAAAAAGACGCGCCACGCCAGGGAAATCCCCAGGGCTTCATCAGAAAGCCCGTTCAGTTCGCACCGGAGCGCCGCCTGTCGGGCGCTCCACTTCCTCACCCATCACAGTTTGAGCAACGTCGGCGCACTGAACGCCTTGCCCGGATTGTGCAATTGCAGCGCCATCCGCAGATAGTTTGTCCGTGCCTGCAGCAGTTCGGCGCTTTCCTCCAGCGTCGCCCGCTGCTCGAAGGAGAGCGAGCCGGCCTTCGCGGTTTGCGTGGCCGCCGCTTTCGGCGCGGAGGCGAACAGCGCCGTCATGTTTTGCACCGTCTGCGCGGTGATGCGCGACAGCGGATGCGCCTTGTTTTGCCGCGCCTTGCCGTCGGCTGCCCCCAGCATCTCGCTGAAGGCCGCTGAGTTAAGCTCGGCGCGCGCTTTCATCGTTCCCGCCAGCCCGCGCGCTGTCTCGGCCGTACTGCTGATACCCTTTATCATGCTCTCCGCTCCTTGCTGCCCCTGAAAGAACTCACGCTGACATTCTCCTCCGACATGCATGAAACAATGCCCGAAACAGCCCGCACAGAGCGGCGCAATTCCATGCATCGTGCCCGTCGGCGCATCACAGTTCGCGGCGGAAAAAGTCGGCCGTGGCGGACAGCGCCAGCGGCGTGATGCGGTGCTTCACCCCCGATTCGATGAGCGATGTCAAACGACCGTCCGCGCCTTGCCGCCGCAGTTCAGCCGCCAAACGCTGGCTGTCAGCCGCCGGCACCACGTCGTCCGTCTCGCCGTGCCACAGCAGCAGCGGCCGCCCGGCAATCGTCTCCAAACGCCCTTCCAGCTCATACTCCGCCAACACGGCGGTGCGCGCCGCAAACGCCGCCGGCGAGAGCGCCTCGCCCTCTTCGTCCAACGGCGGATACAGCGTTTGCGCCAGCGAACGGTAATAACCTGAGCCCATCAGGCTGGCGGCCGCCCGGATCCACGGGAAGCGCGCGAAGGCGCCGAGCGCGGTCATGCCGCCCATTGAGGCGCCGGCGACGCCGATGCGTCCGTCGGCTATCAGGCCAAGCCGCTCAAAATGCGCCTTGATCTGCGGCAGTTCGTCGATATTGCTGCGCAGGATCTCCCAGAACGACGCCAGGCGCCGCGTCTCATCGCCGTCGAACCGCTCGCCGTGCCGATCGGCATCCGGCAGCACCGCCCGAAAACCGGCGCGCGCCAGCGCATAGGCGAAGTAGGCGTACACCTCTTTCGACGAGGTATAACCATGGCAGAAGAACACCGTCGGCAGCGGCCGATGATACTGCCCCGCCGGTACCGCATGGATCACCGCAATATCGCCCACCCGCTCGTCATGAATTTCAATCATCCGCTCATCCTCAACTCACCTGTTGGCATTCATCATGACAAACTTGCGCCAGCCAGCGTTAGCTCAATCTGTTCCAGCTTATATTGCGTTACACTGAAGCCATCGCACCGGCTCTTTCGAGGTTCCCATGACGTTTGTCCGCACACTCATCGCCCTGACGCTGGCCGCACAGCTTTCCGCCTGCGGCATCATGACCACCACGCCGAAACCGCCGCCGCCGCCCACCGCACAGGCGCAGGAGATCGTCCGCGCGCAGACCGCCAAACTGGTGAAAATCGGCACCGTCACCGCCGTGGTGCGCGGCAGCCCGATGGACGTGGAAGCGGAGATCCAGCGCAAAGCCACCGCCGCCGGCGCCCGTTATTACGTGATCATCATGAACAGCGAAACCGTCGTGCCGGGCCAATGGTATTCCCAGGCGCTCCTGTATCGTTAAGGCGGGGATTGTTTAAGCAGATTTACACTGGCTTTGCACTGGCTGAAGAAGGGTGTTGCACACTGAGGGACAGCATGCCGCATGTTGCGGGTGTCGATTCAGGATCTGACGAAGGGGAACGCCATGAAACGCTCCACCGCACTCACCTCCCTCCTGCTTTCCATGGGATTGCTCAGCACCGGCGCACAGTCCGCCGAGCTGGCGCCCGCCGATCGCGTGACGCCGCTCAGTGAAATCGCCGAGATCACCTTCAGCGATCTGCCCGGCTCGCCGCAGGAAGCGGAACTGGCCATCGCCCGCACCGCCGGCCAACACGGCGCCAGCTATTACCGCATCCTGCGGATGGAAGAGCAGGCGCACCCGCTTGGCTGGCGCGCCTCCGCCATCTTATACCTTTAGTAGCTCATGCAAGCCGCATTCAACACGCCGCCGCTAACGGAGACGCCCCCCAGGAAAATCCCGGCGGCCAGGTGATTCGCTTCGATCTTTTCGCTGATGCGCGGCATGTAGATCTTCACGGCCGCGAACAGCAGCAGTTGCACCACCAGCGCCACTACGCCCCACAGCAGGTAATCCAGCAGGCTGATCGAGTTGATCGCCGCGCTGGCCAGCGGGATCACATACCCCAGGCAGGCGCCGATAAAAGCAAAGGCGGCGGATTGATTATCGGCCTTGATCAACGCCCATTCGTCGTGCGGGGTGATGCGGGTATAGACGAACAGAAACACCAAAATCATGGCGAAACCGCTGAAGAAGTAAGAGGCGAACGCCGCCAACGCGCTGAGAATATCCATGTGCATTTTCCTGTCAGAGTGAGGCTGAATTAAAAAGGTTTTCGCCGCCGCGCGCCACCCTTTTCCCTAACCGCCGATGGCGCGGTTCAGCAGCAGTTCGCACACCTCGGCCGACAGCAGGCTCTCGCCGCGATGATCCAGCGTCAGATGACACCAGGCATCGGCGATCTGCGGGCTGGCGTGCTGCAGCAGCTGTGCGGCGCAGCACAGGTCGAACAGCTGTTGAGTGAGCAGCCGCCCCATCTCCTCACTCGGTTGCCGGGCGCGCTGCTGCCACTGCCGCCAGGCGCGATCGAACAACCGATTCTGGCCGCGCACCGGCTGCAGCTCGAACTGCAGCATTTCAAGCGCGCCCGGCAATTTGTGCAGGCTGCGCAACACGTCCAGGCACATGATGTTGCCGGAACCTTCCCAGATGCTGTTCACCGGCATCTCGCGATACAGGCGCGGCAGTTCGCTCTCCTCACAGTAACCGATGCCGCCCAGCACCTCCATCGCCTCGGCGATGAACGGCATGCCCTGGCGGCAGATGCTGTATTTGGCCGCCGGGGTCAGCAGGCGGCTGTAGATCAGCTCGCCCTCATTGCTGCGGCTTTCCCAGGCGCGGGCCAGCCGGAACAGCAGCGCGGTATGCCCTTCCAGCCGCAGCGCCATGCGCGCCAGAACCTGACGCATCAGCGGTTGTTCGATCAAGAGCTTACCGAATGCCTGCCGCTGCAGCGCATGATACAGCGCCACCGACAGCCCGCGGCGCATCAGACCGTGGCTGCCCAGCGAACAGTCGAAACGGGTCAGGCCGCCCATCTTCAGGATATGCCGCACGCCGTCGCCCTCATCGCCCAGCAGCCAGGCCGTGGCGTCCTGAAACTCCACCTCGCTGCTGGCGTTGGAGCGGTTGCCCAGTTTGTCTTTCAGCCGCTCCAGGCGAATGGCGTTGCGGCTGCCATCCGGCAAAATGCGCGGCAGGAAGAAGCAGGACAGCCCGCCTTCGGCCTGCGCCAGCACCAGGTGCGCATCGCTCTGCGGCACCGAGAAGAACCACTTGTGCCCCACCAGCCGGTAGGCTTCGCCCGGCCCACGCGCGCCGAGCGGCGCGGCGGTGGTGGTATTGCTCAAGACATCGGAGCCGCCCTGCTTCTCTGTCATACCCATGCCGATCAGCAGACCGCGCTTTTGCCCGCCAGGCAGCAGGTGAGCGTCATAACGATCCGACAGCAACGGGGTCAGCCAGGAACGGAATTCCGCCGGTAACGCCTGCAGCAACAGCGGCGTGGCGCCGAAGGTCATGGTCACCGGGCACAGAGTGCCGGCCTCGACCTGCGCATGCAGCATAAAGCGCGCGGCGCGCGCCACGAAGGAACCGATGCGCGCATCCTCCTGCCAGGGCAGGTTGTGCACCCGATTGGCGATCAGCCCCTGCATCAGAATATGCCAGGCGGGGTGAAAGCGAACGTCGTCCAACCGCTGGCCGGTGGCGTCATAGCGCAGCAGCTCCGGCGGGTTGGCGTTGGCCAGGCGCCCCAGCTCCAGCGACTCTTGCGTGCCGAGCTGCTGGCCCAGCGAAGCCAATACCTCGGCGTCCCAACCGCCTTGCTCGCGCTGCAACGCTTCGCGCAGCGGCGTATCGGAGAGAAACAGGTTGCTGTTGCCCAGCGGCTTGGGTTGGTTAAAAACGGTGTGCGTAGTCCAGACCATGAGAGTGCTCCCTGAAAAAAGCGTCAGGGATAAGTATGGTCGGCGCAGAGATTTCTGCCGCAGGCGGGATCACAAGAGAGGGAATTAACGGGGGCAGAGCGCCCCCGTCAGGAGAATCAGCCGCGCTGACGCACCGCTTCGAACAGGCAGATGCCGGTGGCGACCGACACGTTCAGCGAAGAGACGGTGCCGGCCATCGGGATGCTGATCAGCTCGTCGCAGTGTTCGCGGGTCAGGCGACGCATGCCTTCGCCTTCCGCGCCCATCACCAGCGCCATCGGGCCGGTCATTTTGCTTTGATACAGCGTATGGTCGGCTTCGCCGGCGGTGCCCACCACCCAGACGTTCATCTCTTGCAGCAGACGCAGCGTGCGCGCCAGGTTGGTCACGCGGATCAACGGCACGTTTTCGGCGGCGCCGCAGGCCACTTTCTTGGCGGTGGCATTCAACTGGGCGGAACGGTCACGGGGCACGATCACCGCGTGCACGCCGGCCGCGTCGGCGCTGCGCAGGCAGGCGCCGAGGTTGTGTGGGTCGGTCACGCCGTCCAGCACCAGCAGGAACGGCGTCTCCACGCTTTCCAGCAGGCCCGGCAGATCGTTCTCCTGATACTGGCGCCCTTCGCGCACCCGGGCGATGATCCCCTGATGCACCGCGCCTTCAACCTTGTCATCCAGCCATTGACGGTTCGCCACCTGGATCACGATGCCGGTCGCTTCCAGCTCGGCGATCAGCGGTTGCAGACGGCGATCTTCGCGGCCTTTCAGAATAAACACTTCCAGGAAGCGTTGCGGGTCGCGCTCTAACAGGGCTTTGACGGCGTGGATGCCGTAAATAATTTCGCTCATGATGCTCTTTTAAATTCGTGCGGCCGGCGATAACCGGCCGATGATAACGATGTGCGGCAGGTTAGGCCTGCTCGGCACCTTTCTTCTTGGCTGCGCGCTTGGCTTTGGTCGCCGCCGCGATTTTCCGCGTTTTGTCGGACGCTTTCTTGGCTTTCTTCTTCGCCTTCTTCACGTTGTCCGCGGGCTTGGCGTCATCCTGCTTGCGGAAGGCGCTGTCCGGCTCGAAGTTGGCCGGCGGTTTGCCACCGCGGCGCTTGCCGCGCCCCGCGCTACCGTTGTCGCGCAGCGTGCGCTGGCCGCCCTTCTTGGCGCGATCGCGCTCGGTTTTGCCTTCACCGCGCGCTTTGCGGGTGCTGGATACCAGTGCGAAATCGATCTTGCGCTCGTCCATGTGCACCGCGTCCACGCGGATCTCCACCGTATCCCCCAGGCGATAGACCGTGCCGGAAGATTCGCCGATCAGGCGCTGGCCGATATTATCGTAGCGATAGTAATCATTATCCAGCGTTGATACGTGCACCAGCCCGTCGATGAACAGATCGTTCAGGCGCACGAAGAAGCCGAAGCCGGTCACGCTGGAGATGATGCCGCTGAACACTTCACCGACGTGATCCTGCATGAAGTCGCACTTCAGCCAGTCGGCGACGTTGCGCGTCGCTTCGTCCGCGCGGCGCTCGGTCATCGAGCAGTGTTCGCCCAGCTGCAGCATCTCTTCGAACTCGCTGTGCCAGCCGCCGGTCGGCGTCCAGCGCTCTTTCTGCTCGCCGTGTTCTTTGGCCAACTGATATTTGATCGCGCGGTGCAGCGCCAGATCCGGATAACGGCGGATCGGCGAGGTGAAGTGGCCATAAGACGCCAGCGCCAGGCCGAAGTGGCCGCGGTTTTCCGGATCGTAAATCGCCTGCTTCATCGAACGCAGCAACATGGTTTGCAGCATTTCGTGGTCAGGGCGCTCGGACACTTCATCCATCAGCACCGCATAGTCCTTCGGCTGCGGCTTGTTGCCGCCGCCCAACGTCAGCCCCAGCTCGCTCAGCACGCTGCGCAGCGCGGAGATGTGGTCGTCGCTCGGACGATCGTGCACGCGGTAAAGCGCCGGCTCGTTGCGTTTCTCGACGAAGCGCGCGGCCGCCACGTTGGCCATGATCATGCACTCTTCGATCAGCTTGTGGGCGTCGTTGCGCACCGTCGGCTCCACGCGCTCGATGCGGCGTTCGGCGTTGAAGATGAATTTGGCTTCTTCGGTTTCAAACGCGATGCCGCCGCGCTCGGCGCGCGCCTTATCCAGCACCTTATACATGGCGTGAAGCTCTTCCAGGTGCTTGACCAGCGGATGGTAATGCTCGCGCAGCTCCTGATCGCCCTGCAGAATGTGCCACACCTTGTTGTAGGTCAGGCGGGCGTGAGAGCTCATCACCGCCTCGTAGAACTTGGCCGTCGACAGGCGCCCCTGGGCGGAGATGGTCATTTCGCACACCATGCACAGACGATCGACCTGCGGGTTCAGGGAGCACAGCCCGTTGGACAGCACTTCCGGCAGCATCGGGATCACCTGCGACGGGAAATACACCGAGTTGCCGCGGCTGCGCGCTTCATCGTCCAGCGCGGTGCGCGGGCGCACGTAGTAACTGACGTCGGCGATCGCCACCCACAGGCGCCAGCCGCCGCCGCGTTTTTTCTCGCAGTACACCGCATCATCAAAGTCGCGCGCGTCTTCACCGTCGATGGTGACCAACGGCAGCTTGCGCAGATCGACGCGGCCCTTCTTGGCCGCTTCCGGCACCTGTTCGCTGAGATCGGCTACCTGTTTTTCCACCTGCGGCGGCCAGGTATGCGGGATCTCATGGGTGCGCAGCGCGATGTCCACCGCCATGCTGGTGCCCATCTTGTCGCCGAGGATCTCGACGATCTTGCCGACCGCCTTGGTGCGGCGGGTCGGGCGCTGAGTCAGCTCCACCACCACCATAAAGCCCATGCGCGCGCCGCTGACGCTGTCCGCCGGGATCAGAATATCGAAGCTCAGACGGCTGTCGTCCGGCACCACGAAGCCGGTACCGGCATCCATGAAGAAGCGGCCGACAATCTGGCTGGTTTTCGGCACCAGCACGCGCACGATGCGCGCTTCGCGGCGCCCTTTGCGATCCGCGCCCAAGGCCTGCGCCAGCACCACGTCACCGTGGATCGCCATTTTCATCTGTTCGGCAGACAGGTACAGGTCGTCTTTGCTGCCTTCAACGCGCAGGAAGCCGTAGCCGTCGCGGTGGCCGATCACCGTGCCGCGCAGCAGATCCAAACGTTCCGGCAGCGCGTAGCACTGGCGGCGGGTAAACACTAACTGGCCATCGCGCTCCATGGCGCGCAGGCGGCGGCGCAGCGCTTCCAGCTGTTCTTCGCCGCTGAGGCCCAATTCGTTGCCCAGTTCTTCGCGGCTGGCCGGCGTTTCTCTTTTCGCCAAATGGGCCAGGATATATTCACGGCTGGGGATAGGGGATTCGTATTTTTCTGCTTCTCGTTCCAGGAATGGATCTTGTGACATTGCGGTTCCTCCGTTGTCATCAGCAGGATGACGTTGAGCCTTGTCTTCTCAACGTCGTTTTATTCGACAAGCAATAGCTTGTAGAGCGGCGGATTGTCTTCGACCATGTCGGCCAACGTATGCTTATCCAGCTCTTCAAGGAAATTCTGTACGCCCTGGTGGAGCACCTGCTTCAATCGGCAGGCAGGGGTAATGTGGCAAAACTCACTGCTGCAGTTAACCAGCGCGAGCGGCTCCAGCGCCCGCACCACGTCACCGAGGCGAATGCTCTCGGCCGGTTTGCCCAAACGTATGCCGCCATGCTTGCCGCGCACCGCCGTGACAAAACCTACCCGGCTCAACTGATTGATGATCTTCACCATATGGTTGCGAGACACGCCATAAACCTCAGTCACTTCCGAGATGCTGGTCATCTTGTCCTGCGGCAACGATGCCATGTAGATCAACGCCCGCAGGCCATAATCAGTAAAACTTGTTAACTGCACATCTTACCTCTGGGTATCACTTTACCCGTCTGATACGCCGCTTTTCGGCGCTATTCAAAAGATTACTCATTGGATAATAAACCAGCCGGAGAGTTCGTCGCTAATTATTTAGCGAATCCCGCGCCCTAAGGCGGGTTTATGAAAGGATTTTTTGACGTGAAACCGCAATCGGAGGGAGTCAGGATAAAAACAAACCGGGACGCGCCCGGTTTGTTTAATGCCGCAAAGCCTGATTATGCGTCGAACGGGTCGCGCAGGATCATGGTTTCGCTGCGATCCGGGCCGGTAGAGATGATGTCTACCGGTACGCCGGTCACTTCTTCGATGCGCTTGATGTAGTTCAGCGCAGCCTGAGGCAGCTTGCTGTGCTCTTTCACGCCAAAGGTGGTTTCGCTCCAGCCCGGCATGGTTTCGTAGATAGGCTCAATGCCTTCCCAGCCTTCAGCCGCCAGCGGAGTGGTGTCCACTTCGCGGCCGTCCGGCATGCGGTAACCCACGCAGATCTTCACTTCTTTCAGGCCGTCCAGGACGTCCAGTTTGGTCAGGCAGAAGCCGGACAGGGAGTTGATCTGCACGGCGCGGCGCACCGCTACCGCGTCCAGCCAACCGGTACGACGACGACGGCCGGTGGTGGCGCCGAACTCGTTACCCTGCTTGCACAGGTATTCGCCGGTTTCATCGAACAGTTCAGTTGGGAACGGACCTGCACCCACGCGAGTGGAGTAGGCTTTCACGATGCCCAGCACGTAATCCACATAACGCGGGCCGATGCCGGAACCGGTAGCCACGCCGCCGGCGGTGGTGTTGGAAGAGGTCACGTACGGATAAGTACCGTGGTCGATATCCAGCAGGGTGCCCTGAGCGCCCTCGAACATGATCAGGTCGCCACGCTTGCGCGCGCCGTCCAGCAGTTCGGAAACGTCAACCACCATGGCGGTCAGGATGTCGGCGATAGACAGCACGTAGTCCAGCGTCGCCTGATAATCGACGGCGTCAACTTTGTAGTAGTTGACCAGCTGGAAGTTGTGGTAATCGACGATCTCTTTCAGCTTAACGGCGAAGGTTTCTTTGTTGAACAGGTCGCCGACGCGCAGGCCGCGACGAGCCACTTTATCTTCGTAAGCCGGGCCGATGCCGCGACCGGTGGTGCCGATCGCTTTCGCGCCGCGCGCTTTCTCACGCGCGTTATCCAACGCAACGTGGTAAGGCAGGATCAACGGGCAAGCTTCAGAGAGTAACAGACGTTCGCGTACCGGGATGCCACGCGCTTCGAGTTCACCCATTTCTTTCATCAACGCGTCCGGCGCCAGAACAACACCGTTGCCGATGATGCTGGTGACGTTTTCACGCAGAATACCTGAAGGAATTAAATGAAGGACGGTTTTTTCACCGTTGATTACCAGAGTGTGGCCAGCGTTATGGCCACCTTGGTAGCGCACAACATATTGAGCCCGTTCAGTCAGCAGGTCTACAACCTTGCCTTTACCTTCGTCACCCCATTGGGTGCCCAGTACGACGACGTTCTTACCCATTTTTCAAAATCACCGATTGCTTAAAAATGGATTCTACCACCGTAATTTTCGATTTTCAGCACTTTTAGCATACGATTGCATAAATTTTGGGCTAGACTTTAAAGACCCGTGCGGCCGCTCAACATGTAGTAGATCACGCAGCCCGCAACCACTATTCCACCGCCAAATCGCCGCAGCATCGCGTCCGGCAGCTGCGACATCGCCACAATCATTTTGCGCCAGGCCTGCGGAAACAGCATCGGCCCCAATCCTTCCAGCACCAGAACCAGCCCGAGCGCCAGCCAAATCGTTGAGTTCATGCATCCCCCAAAAACGAGAAAGGGCCCGCGTAAACGGGCCCTCGATCAGATTGCCTGCCGCGCTTATTTGCGCAGGGTATCAGGCGACTTCATGTAGCGGAAGAAATCGCTGTCCGGGCTCAGTACCAGCACGTCCTGGTTGTCCTTGAAGCTGGCTTCATAGGCGCGCAGGCTGCGGATAAAGGCATAGAAATCCGGATCCTGGCTGAACGCGTTGGCGAACAGCTTGGCCGCTTCGGCATCGCCTTCACCGCGGGTGATACGCGCCTGACGCTCGGCTTCCGCCAGGGTACGGGTCACTTCGTAATCCGCGCTGGCGCGCAGCTTCTCGGCTTCTTCCTGGCCCTGCGAGCGCAGACGACGGGCTACCGCTTCACGCTCGGCGCGCATACGCTGGTAGATGGCGTCGGACACTTCGGCCGGCAGGTTAATCTGCTTGATACGCACGTCGATCACTTCGATGCCCAACGCCGCCATGCTGTTCGGGTTCACCTGCGGCTGTTTGCCGGTGGTTTCCCGCTCAACGCGCGCCGCCGCAGAGGCGATAGCGTCATCGGCTTCGGTGGTCGCCACCTCTTCGCCGTCACCCACGGTGCCGGTGTTCAGCGCGTCACGCACGTCAGACATCAGCTTGCCGCGCGAGTCGGTCACGATGTCTTTCACGTCCAGACGGCCAATTTCGGAACGCAGACGGTCGCTGAACTTGCGTTTCAGCAGCACTTCGGCCTGGGAGACGTCGCCGCCCCCGGTCGCCAGGTAGTAACGGCTGAAGTCGCTGATGCGCCACTTCAGATAGGAGTCGACGATCAGGTCTTTCTTCTCGCTGGTCACGAAGCGATCGGCCTGGTTGTCCATGGTCTGGATGCGCGCATCCAGGTTCTTCACGGTCTCAATGAACGGGATCTTGAGGTGCAGACCCGGCGCATACACCAGCGGCTTGTTTTCGCCGTCGCGCAGAACCTTGCCGAAGCGCAGCACGATGCCGCGCTGGCCTTCCTGCACCACGAACAGCGAAGCGTACAGCACCACCAGCACCGCGAGGACAATAACTACAAAAGACTTACGCATTGATTACTCTCTCCCTACGCGAGTGGTGTCGTCACGCTGCGCATTCGCCCGGCGCTGATCCATAACCGATCCGCCGCTGGTGCGCGGAGTGCTGCTGTTGGCAGCCGGCGCAGGATTCGGATTGAGGCGAATCAGGCTGGTATCCTTGTTGCCGCTCTCCGCCGCCGCGCCTTGGCCGCGCAGCATCTGATCCAGCGGCAGCACCATCAGGTTGTTGCCTTTGTCGCTCACCAACACCTTACGGGTATGGCCCAGCACTTTTTCCATGGTTTCGATATACAGACGCTCGCGAGTGATCTGCGGTGCGGACTTGTATTCCGGCAACAGCTTGGCAAAGCGCGCCACCTCACCCTGAGCTTCCAGGACGGTGCGGTCCTTATAAGCCTTGGAGTCTTCCAGCAGACGCTGCGCCTGGCCGTTCGCACGCGGCTGAACTTCGTTGGCGTAAGCTTCCGCTTCACGGATGTATTGCTGCTCATTCTCACGCGCGGCGATCGCATCGTCGAACGACGCCTTCACCTCTTCCGGCGGACGCGCCGCCTGGAAGTTGACGTCCAGCAGCGTGATGCCCATGTTGTAAGGACGGATGGTCTCTTCCAGCATGCGCTGCGTATCGTTACGCACCACGGTACGGCCTTCGGTCAGGATGCGATCCATCGAGTACTTGCCGATTACGCCGCGCAGGGCGCTGTCGGTCGCCTGGCTCAGGCTGTCGTCGGCATTGACGACGCTGAACAGGTACGCTTCCGGGTTGGTCACGCGGTACTGCACGTTCATTTCCACGCGCACCACGTTTTCATCGGAGGTCAGCATCACGCCGGACGCCGCCAATTCGCGCACGGATTCCACGTTCACCGGACGCACGTCGTCGATGAAGGTCGGCTTCCAGTTCAGGCCCGGTTGCACCAGATGGCTGAACTTGCCGAAACGCGTCACGACGCCGCGCTCGGCTTCCTTGATGGTGTAGAAGCCGCTGGCGGCCCAGATCACCACCACGGCGACCGCCGCGATACCGATAATACGGCCGCTGAAGCCCGGGCCAGAGGTGCCGGTGCCGCCGCTATTGCTGTTGGAGCCTTTGCCCCCGCCGAAACCGCTCAATTTCTTGCTCAGTTTGCGGAAGATATCGTCCAAATCAGGTGGCCCTTGATCACGACCGCCTTTGTTGTTACCGCCAGAGTTGCCGCCATTATTATTGCTGCTCCCCCACGGGTCGCGGTCCTGTCCGTTATTACCGGGCTGATTCCACGCCATGTTTTAGCTCCATATTCTGTGATTGGGTACTTCAGGCTTTCGCGAAGCATAAATGTAACAGGATATGATCATACGATAAAGTCAATCAGGTCCTGTTCTTGCTTGCAGAGACGACGCCATTCGACGATCGGCATTCGCACCACCACGCCAATGCTGCCGTCTTCTTCGTTCCACTCTTTTTCAATCGCCTGAAGCTGGTAAAAACGGCTGCGAAGACGGCCTGCCCGTGGCGGTAAGCGCAATTCGTAATGCGCGATCTCCCCCGATAAGCGCTCCGTCAACGCCTGATACAGCAACGGAATACCCTCTCCGCTGGCGGCGGACAGCCACACCCGGATCGGCAGG
>NZ_JVEL01000455.1:0-8534 GCF_001076875.1 Serratia sp. 506_PEND | reverse complement strand
GGCTTTGTTGAATAAATCAGAGTCAGGCGACAGGATAGCTCCCGCCGGTACACCCGTTATGCGATCCGGATGCTGTCCGGCATCCCCAACAGCGTCATCCGGTTCAGCGCTTTGACCATCGCCATTGCTTCACCCACCTGCGCGTCATAGTCCCGCAGGCTCAGATGAGCACCCAAGAGCGTTTTGAACCGGAACATGGCCGTTTCTGCCACTGAACGCCTGTGATAACCCACTTTCTTTTTCCAGACGTCATTGCTGCCGCTCAGATGCTGATTTGCCACGGCGTGGTTACGTTCATGGTACTTGTCGGGCCAGTATTGCGCACCACTTCGTGGCGGAATGAGCGGCCTGATTTTTTTCCTCAGCAAAGCATCATGGCAGTAACGGGTATCGTAGGCGCCGTCTGCTGAGGCTTCCCTGATTTTCCGGTGGGTCTGGTTAATCAGCACCGGCAGTGCCTGTGCATCTGTCGTTCCGCTGAGCGATAAATCGGCACAGATAATCTCGTGCGTCGCACTGTCTGCGGCCAGATGGAGCTTGCGCCACACTCTGCGTTTGTCGGCCCCATGCTGCCTGACTTTCCATTCACCTTCACCGAAAACCTTCAGGCCTGTACTGTCGATGACCAGGTGCGCGATTTCACCCCGGGTTGGCGTCTTTATGTTGATGTTGACGGTCTTTGACCGCCTGCTGACCAGAGAGTAATCCGGGCAGCACAGCGGCAGAGCCATCAGCTTAAAAATCGAGTCAACGAAGCCCTGTAATGCCCGGAGCGACAGGTTGAACACGCGCTTCATCATCAGAACCGTGATGACAGCCATATCGGTGTAGTGAAGCGGACGGCCACGCCCTTCGGGCTGTGTACTGTCAGTCCATGCTGCAATGGCTGACTCATCAAGCCACACAGTGAGTGAACCGCGCTGCCTGAGTGCGTTGTTGTAGGCGGACCAGTTAGTGATTTTAAACTTTTGCTTTGCCATGGGGATCCAATGCTGAAACGACTGTATCGATCAGATCCGCTAATCACCTAAAAGTTCGATTTATTCAACAAAGCCCCGTGGAGCCTTTATTATTGCTGGCAGATGTAAGTAAGATCAGCAGGCATACCCGGTACTAAATACGTCCAGCAAAACCGCATAGCCAATTACTGGTATTTTGCAATTAAATCAAATTGTTACATTCACAAGCCCTCCTGTACATTCAGAAGGGCTTTTTTATTATCGGTTATCAAGGAGATCGTTATGAATTGCCCAAACTGTGGTTCGTCCAACGCACAGCTGCGTCACGTAGGAAGAAAAATAGGAAGTGGGATTGGTGCGATTGCGGGTGGAATGGCTGCATTTGAAGGTGCTTCTGCTGGAGCATTGATTGGTTCAGCTATTCCGCTCGTTGGAACACTCGCAGGAGGCATTATCGGTTTGATTATTGGTGCAGGAAGTGGGGCAACTGTCGGTGCCATTGCAGGTGAATCTCTCGATGGAACCGTTTTTGATGAGTACCACTGCCCCCTATGTGAACTCACATTCAATGTGCAGTAGTTTACTATGACTCGACGATGCCCTGGATGAGGACATTCGGGCATCGTATTTTCGAGTAATAGAAAACGCGTTGTAAATAATTACCACTCTCATTAAGCAATGAGGTTCTTAATGCCGAATACTAAAATAGCACAAAAAGCTTAGTGTCATAATTATGTCGGAATCTGATAGTAAAACGGAGCCAGAACGACACTCACAGCAAGCGTGAAGATATTTAACCTTATGTTTATATTGTATAAATTAATGCTTAGAGGCAGAAACCATCGTATTACACTCCCTATCGAAACGTGCTGTTTTGTCAGTGATGTGTCGATTTAATTTATTAATAAAAATATCGCCACTTTTTGTAGCAATCACTATTTCCAATATCAAAACATCCCGATAACATCCCAACGAACTGAGAACCAATACAGACAGGTGACAATATGCGAGAAAGACAAACAATAGGATCACGGATGATCTCCATAATTCTTGAATTTCACCAATCAGGTGCAACAGATACATTAACACTCAAGGATAAATTTAATGTCTCAGAAAGAACTATTCACCGGGATCTTAACAGACTTGAGCCAATGATAGTTAAGACAAGTGGAGGTGTGTATTGTTTATCAACACCCGTAAAGAACGTACTCAATAAGGTCATTCCTAAACCGGGAATATCTTAATCAACTGAAATATAAACCACATACACGTTAATAAAGTTCATGAGATAAGTGATTAAAGTAATTCACACCAAATAAGTATACTTTTAAATAATCACCATTTCGTTAAATGTAACTCTTTATAAGTAGACAATAAACAGGATCTGGTACATGCGCCATACAAAATTAATCATATTTATCCCTGCCATTTTATTTATTCTAAGTGGTTGTGACTCACAGGAAAAACGTGAGTTTATAAATTCATGTAAGCTAAGCATTCGTAATAGTGATGCTTGTGAGTGCTCGTGGGACAAAATGACCAAAAAACATGAACCAAAGCAGCTTAAGGATATTGGTGAAGGACGTATTCGTGCCCCTGCCGGATTTCAACAGGAAATGGCAGGAATAATGCAGCAATGCTTGATTAAATAACTAAAACATCGCAATAACAACATACGGAATCATTGTACTATGTCATCACTATTTTTAAAATGCATTGGTGTTTCATTCATAATTTCTTCAATTATTACTTTACTCAATGTTTTTCTGGCTACTGGAGTAATAAACAGTTTTTGGAATGGTGTTCACTTTTGGTTCTGGATGATGACGGGACCCGGAATAGGAATTTTTTTAGGTACTTTATTTCGTCAGTTCTTAATGCCAGATGCCATTTACACCAGTGGGGGAGTCTCTGGTTTACTCAAGGCTAAAATTTTCTGGACAATAGGACCACAAAGCATTGGTTGGTTATTAGGTGTACTTACTATTGCAAAACAACTTAATTAACATTTAGTTTTCGTGATAATCAAATCATCGCGTAAACACGTATGCTATTCATAAGGAAAGAAGAAAACAAATGAAGGTGTCTAAAAACATCATTAAATCAGCAGTTGTTTCACTATCACTGATTATAGTAAGTAACACCGTATTCGCAACAACTAACACCTCTGTAATGCAATGTACGTTTAAGAACGGTAAGATGGTACAGTTAATTAAACAAGGTGATAACCTTATCTATGTTTATGGAAAACTTAATGCTACAGCAGAAGCTATAATTCCGACTCAAGCTGATGGTAACACATCAGTCAAATATGCTACCAGTTCAGATAGCCATATGGCAACCAATTCATATTACCGTTTTGTTAAAGGTGATTATAGTTATGTGGTGCTTAATGCTGATGGTCATATGGATGGGTTTAATGGGACTGCTTTAGGGGTATTTAAAGGCACTAAATTAATCCAGGTTAGCAAATGTAAACCAGATACTGTTAAAACAGCACCTGATTTTAGCTGGACCCAACAAGTATTCCCTAGAGTTGGTGATGACAGTAACAGCACTATCTTATTCGATAGTGAAATGATGATGAAAATTAATAACCAGTAATCTTGCCAAGAGTACTTACGTGCGCATTACAATTATTTAAGTCGAATCCAATACAAAACCACTATTAGACCAAGGTTATAATCATGTCGTCCTTTATTAAATCATCTCTAATCTTTATCAGTATTTTCTCATTCATCCATAATGCTTACCCGGCAGAAGTCCCTCCAAGCAAATGGGCTTATAATTCAGACAATTCCACCTCAACCAAATCTATATTTAGTTTACCTATTGGAGATGGAGAGTTAGTCATGACGTGTAATGCTGATACTAAGGAAACCTATTTCATTTATCAGGATGATAATAATCACTACACCGGTGGACAGTTAGAAAGTTTAAATATAACTGTAAATAACACTATCACTGGCACTGACGTTAAGCGCTCAGTTGCGTTTGATAAGTCTTATACCTTTGAAAAATTGTTTAAAACAATTGATTATGGTGATGGCGGAGTTATAAGGTTAGTCTTAAGTGATAAAACTGTAGAAGCTTACGTACTTAACAATATTCATGAAACATTTACAGAAGCTAATGCCGCCAATTGCATAAACAACAAATTAAACTAAATAACCCTACAAATACAGTCAATCAACTTAAGGCTGATTGGCTGTATAACTTTTTTAAAGAGATATTAACGTGAAAAAACTAGCAATGCTAATGCCTTTACTGTTGTTACAAGGATGTAATGACGACACTATAAATCAAGTAAAAAATTATGTTTATGATTTTGATACATCTATGTCAGTGGACAATGCTTTGGATCACCGAAGTATATGCACTGATACAGAATGGACATCCTTTAAAGATGAAAGAGGACGAATAATTGTAGAGTATCAGTGTGATCTTGCAGGTGTTAATGGATATTCTGAACTAACCAGAAGCCAAACACTAGATACGCTAGCAATTCCATTATCAAAATATCAAGAAGTCGCGGACGAAATTAAAAAGAAAAAAGAAGATGACATTAACATATTAAAGCTCGGACCAGAAATAAAGACATACATGGATAGTAATAATTTAACTACAGTATACAAAGATTATACCAACAATTACTATACGTCCATTCTGGATGATACAGGAGCTATATTCCATTCGATATTGTCAGATATAAACACTAACGAGCATGATTCTGGCAGGACAGATGACATGGCTACCTTGAATAAAATAAGGACTTACTTCCTTAGTAAAGGAATAAATACCGGAGAAAAAGAATCAAAAGCGATGATTTTTACAACAGGACAAAATGGAGGATATGAATCTATGATCGAGTTGTATTCAAATAATGATAAAAATGGGGTTAATAAAGCATATGCAAATGTTAAAAATATAGAATCAAGAATTCAATCAATAAAAAATTATCAAAATGCTAAATCAGTAAAACAACTTTTCCAATGGAGCATCGTAAAAGGTCAGCCCCCAACTTTGGTGAATAGTTCCTTTGATGTTGAATTTGACAACGGTAAACATCAGCAATATCAATTCAAAGATTACATTAATGATTACACAATATTAAAAATGGCTTATGCGAATTCAGAATCCACATATACGGATCTTGCATTAAGGAGTAAAGTACCTGTGTGGCCTTTTGGTCAATAGAGCACGAACCTAAACGCTATCTTGCATAATGCCACGTATTGAAATTGGTCGCTCATACGTGGCATTATAAATAATTAAAGGGTCATACTTAAAAATCATCCAATATTCACACTTCCCCCGCCAATCAATACTCCACCACAACTAACGGCATCGTTTGTTCGTGCGGCAGGTCTTCCATCAATAAAGACACTTGAGGAACCTCCATTGATTATTCGATTATGTCCATGTGATATTAGAGTATCGCCTTTGCGTGCTAATGGTTTATTATCAACATTAACAGTAGGAGATCCCGAATTTATCAATGTCGGTGAATGGTTATCATGTCCCGTATCTTTATCACCAATATTTACAGCATTTCCCATATCAAACCCCATTCATCTTATTTATTAATTATAGCTTCAGCGAACCAATTTAACCTGCCCATCAATGATAGAGAAATAAGGAGCATAACCAAAAACAGCAGTACCTGTTGAATCTTTAAATTTTAATGGTGAGTTTTGATAATAACCCACCCCCATACGGAATAAATACCCATTTTTATACGTTATTAGTTTATACTGACTCCAGTCGATTGGAACAGGTGTTAATGACTTATCAAGTACATGCTCAGGAAAGTCTGTAGAAACAAACATAACTCCTGTCGTCGTTCCTTCGGCATACGCCATTTCTTGAGTAGAAATTTGACTGATTTTTTTCAGACCATCAATATCTCTGTTGTACATCATCCACCAGATGTTTTCGTATGCTTTCCGTATCATTGGTAGATCTCTTTCAGTCACTGGAGTGCCTTTTGTCCATTCCCATCGTGGTAAATCATGAACGATCAAGTTACTACTGAGTTTATACATACCGTAATCTTTTTGATTCTTTGTATACCCTTCAAAAATCTGTGAATTAAATTGACTTCCGTTATAATTCAAAGAATTCTTTGCTGTAATTTCTCCCTTTTCATTTACGCTTAATTTGAAACTAGCAATTTTAGTACTCCTATCTTTGGTATCCTTGCTGACTGTTACTTCACAGGATGAATCTGGATATAGCGTTTTTGGATCTTTGTAGATTTGTGGTCCCATTAGTAATTCGATCGTGTTATTACCATTAGATAAAAAGGCAGTTGAGTTAAAACCAGCTGACATAACCCCTTGTACTGCTTTACTAGTATCAAGTGCCTGAAGGTTATTAACACGTAAGCCACATGAACTCTTATAAGTTTTAAATGTAAAAAAAATCTTCTCATTTATCATTTCGCTAGCCTTCACTGTGCAAGTAAAAAAAACAAGTAAAATACAAAAACCACTAAAAAATATTAACCCTAGCTTTTGAATCCTGCTTTTCGAGTTTATCATGTATCCTCCATTCTTTTTCTTCACTTTTATTATTTTCAGTTTTATTACTTGGTTCTTCACCACCAAGCCAACCATCATCATGATTATTGACGACATCATTAGGCTTCGACAGACCATATGTGTAACTTACATATACTTTAGCGGTCACACCATTATGATAAAGCACTAAATCTAGTTTATCTTTATCCGTGTGATTAGCTTCCAGCCCCACAAAACCTTCAGCTACAGATTGACCGCCAATTTCCAGTGCACCACTCGCTACATAAAACCGGGCTCCTGCCCTGAAGTTTACATCGAGCGTTAATGATAATTTAGCTGCTGTATCTTCATCGTACTGCCATTTCCATTCATTTTTAGCATCCGACACATAGCCCAGCGTTAACTTAATCTCACCTTCAACGACTAAATTAAATTTTCCATCAGCAAATACGGCATTTTCGCCTTTATCATATCCTCCTTCCCCTGACTGTAAATTCTCACGAATGGCTGCCAGCAACATATCCTGATGATACCAGGCAGCAAAGGCCTGTAACAAATCCAGTGTTATACTTACGCCAATAAGAGGTGCCATTCCAAATGACACCTGTCTTTCCATATATAACTCTGTGGTGTTTTCATCTTCCTTTAATTCACCACTACCTTTAATTTCAATTTCAGGATATTTTATTTCTGTACTAAGCAGCTTTATCTTCGCATCACTGCCTTCATTTGTAGAAAAGGCTTTCGTCAGCATATCCATCGTCTCACTGGCTTTATCCACCAGCGATATCGATTTTGCCTTGCGCTTAAACTCCTGTTTCAGCGTTGATGAATAATCATGGGTAGCACTCCCGAGTTTACAACTCAGCTTTCCTTCTGCTTCAAGTTTGTCAGTGATGCCGTATTCAGGTAATTTCGTCCACCCTCTGTGTCCACGTTGACTTTTACCCTGAGCTCTATTCTCTGCTGTCTGCTGTTTCTTACGCTCCGCCTGGGAATAATGCTCGACTTCATGCTCCAGCCCAATGCTCACGTCAGCTTCCCACGAAAACCCAGGAAACACATTAATCGTTGTCCACAACACATCACGCGGGGCAAGATTAAACAAATCTGACACACCGTCCATGAAGTTCAGCGATGTATTAACAAAAGGGTATCCTTTACATTCGCCTACACGAAGAATATATTCTTTCTTCGGCAAAATATCACGAACCTGTTTCGTCATAAGGTAGTCAACAAGAAAATCAATGGAGTCCGTTCCTTTGAAGAAATCGGCTTTCTTTTCATTAAAATGAACCGTATACGCAGTTACTCCTTTTTGTAATACATATACAGATTTATTGTCTTCAGTGTTGTAAATAATGCCCCGAGGGCATGCGCTTTTGTTTGAAACACAACCTTTATCTACCAGCGTCATTGATAAAGGAACCCCTTTATTATCTTCATCAATCACATCCACTGACGAGATAAAGTTAGCCTGCTTATAGGTAAACGTTCTGTCCCCGGCTTTCAGGATAAACATATGGATACACGTATCCGGATTTTTACAGTTACAGATCGGTGAACCTGCTTTTAAACTAATCATAGTCTTCCTTTACATTACAATGGGATATAGCCAAGTTCACGAAGCAATAGCGTCTCTGCTTTAATCGTACCGTCTTCACCCGAATTACTTAGTACGTTTTTGAATCCCTCAGGCCATTTCTTCATTGACAGATATCCCCGCTGATGAAACAACCGGAATAAACCCAGAATGCTCCGCTCATCGTCTATACCCTGTTGCTTCAGCCAGTGATATATTTCACCTGTTGCTTCAGCATCTGCTGGCTCGCCATTCGCTTCTGACCAGCTGTTTATCTTGCTCAGCAGCGTTTCAACATAACGCTGTTCAAACAAATACGTCAGCTTATCAAGCTGCTCCTGCGATATTTGCAGCATTTTTCGCCGTGACCCACTCTGTGAATGAAAGGCTTTCCTCAACTCAATAAAATGCTCACGACGTTCTTCACCCTGCCAGTACGTTGTAATCGCATTTATCGGCCCGAGAAATGAA
>NZ_JVEL01000454.1:0-2124 GCF_001076875.1 Serratia sp. 506_PEND | reverse complement strand
GCACGTCGATCACCAATTCTTTCAGCGTATCCATGCGGTCACTGGCATCATCCCGGCGCAGGTAGTCGCGCTGGATGGCTTCAATCAGTTGCGCCTGCTTGTGCAGGGCGTATTTCAACTGCGCGACCCACAACCCGCCAAAGGAGGCAACCAGCCAGAGTGCAACATGCAACACCATCTCTGTACTCATGACGCCGGCACCTTCTGATAAAACTTTTCCAGTGCAACCAGCTGGTTGCGCAGCGACAGGCACCATGCGCCGTAATCGCTGGCGTGCCCCAGCAACGCTACCGGGGAAAGTCCGGCATCGGCGGGATGGAGAGCAAGCCCGGCGGCGGTGTCGGACACAGAGCGATCACCGGCTCCGGCGTAACCGAGGGCGCGGGCATAGAGCTGCACGCTGTCAGGGCCAAGCCCAGTAAAACGGGGACCATCATGCGTAACGGCATCATTGATTTTTCCCTTCAGAAGGTGCTGCACCACCGCCAACTGGCGCTGCCTATGCGCCAGTTCGTCCGTCAACCGCTCAGCGCGCGTCAACGCCTCGCGCTCGTGTGCCACGGCGGATTTCAGCGCCTGATTGCTGGCCTCGGCTGCCTGAGCCTTGGCCAGGTCGAATGTTTCCGCCTGGTGAGACAATCGCAACTGATACTCGGCCGCCGCTGCGCTATAGCCTGACTGATAGATGCCGTGATAAACGAACCACCCGGCAATAACACCCAGCAGGGCCAGCAACGCCGGCCCCATGAAACGACGCAGCAAACTAACGAGCATCATCATCGGATTTCTCCATACGATCACGCTGCAGCGCGACCAGGCGCGTCGCCTGGCTATGCATCGCCCAGACCGCCATGTAGCCGATAAACTCATACTCGGCCAGGGCATGGGTAAATGCTGCGTGCAGTACCATGACGCTGGTGATGATGAACGCCCCGACCGTCATCACCTCGGAGGCGGAGACCTCGCCGGTTTTCGGGTCAGCCAGCAGCTTTAGCAGCACGTCACGCCAGCTCATACGCTCTCCGGGAAGACATGCCCCGGCAGGGGGGCGAAGTCCACCGCAATCCAGTCAGGGACATCAAATCCCGGACACTCTTTGTTGGCGAACTCACGGTGGCCATGCAGCGTTGCATTGCGATACTTATCCTGCAAACGAGCAACCAGATCATGCAGCGCCAGCCATTGGGCAACGGTGAACTGGCGAGTGCCTACCATGCAGATGCCAAGTGAATTGGCATTGTGACCCTGAACGTGCGCGCCAATCTCTTCCTCACCGCGCCCGGTGAGCACTGTGCCGTCGCAGTCAATGACGAAGTGATAGCCGATGGCGGTCAGTTCGGGATTAATGGAAGGGTGCGCACGATGAAAACCACGCTCCGCGTGCCAGCGGTCAATGACCTGCGCGGCGGTCTCATGCGCATTGCCAAGCTGCTTGCCGTCAGGGCTGGCAGCACAATGAAGAACAATCAAATCGATAAAGCGGGACATAAAAAAACCCTCGTAAGTTGACGAGGGTTATTGTGTTTTTTTTACTGAATACGGAAGAGTGGAACAAGGTGAGAGGGAAAACCTCAATCAAACGGTAATTGCGGTTGATCCAGCGCTTGCAGTTTCCGATTGGCAATCACCTTCATTGCTTGCTTGTAGGTGACCTTATGTCGGGGGCACAACTGAGTCAGCGCCATCAGTACCGACTCTCCCTGATCGCGCAGTGCGTCAAACTCAGCCAAAAACTGACGCCAGAAATACTCTCGCAGGGCACGATAGCAGTTGGGAATATAAATCTCCTCACCACCAAATGCACTCATTAATTTGAGGGTGTTTTCTTCACCTATAGCTTGACGCAACATATCCAACCTAACATCACCTCGCGCAAGAATTCCTTTGTTTACCGGCATTGGCACGCCACCTAATGCCTCAACCAGATCCATGGTAGCCTCAAGTCCAATAACATCAACCAGGGCCAGCGCAGAGTCTGGCAACAAATCGCGGATACCATCATAGACCTGGATCATGTCGGCCTCCCGTTGCGCTTGGCATCATACTGGAGAGCATTCATCACCGCGATCAGTTGCTTGGTCGTGAGCCACTCAAGCTTCTGCTGGTCGAACATGCGCTTACCCA
>NZ_JVEL01000453.1:0-5082 GCF_001076875.1 Serratia sp. 506_PEND | reverse complement strand
GGCAGCGGTGAGCTGATCCACCCGGTATTCGGCTCTTATCCCAAGGTGCAGTTACTTGAATGCGGCATCTTCCACCGCGCTGACTATGTGGACTGCGCCCATGTTGAGCTGGTGTTTGTCGAGTCGGCCCCGGACCAGCAGTTTTTCAGCAGGCAGTACCCCACCCAGCAGGCTGATGCGATTGATTTGAACACCGACAGCCTGCTGGATGCTGCGCTGGCGGCCTGGAATAAAATGATGGCCGAACTGCAGAAAGCGCAGTACACCATGGAGCGCTACCGCAACCTGGTCAATACCGCTGAGTTTATGATCCAGAGTTTGTCTGCTCAGATTAACGGCATTGCGATGTCCGGATTGGATTATCTGGATATGCCTGGCCAGTTCGTCAGCGACCTCAAGGGGCAGCTGAATACCTACAGCAATACGCTGTCCTTCACCGGCAACCGCATCACCTCTGACTGGCGCTCGCTGACCGGTATGGGCGGCAGTGTTATTGCCATGCCGGCGCAACGCGCCCGCCAAGGAGTTTCCGAGAACAGCAACAACGTCATCACCGTCCCGACGATGGCCACCACCACAGTGATGCCGGATGAAGATCTGCAGGCGATCACCGAGACCACTCGTCTCACAGTTATTACTGAGTTGGGCAGTATCGCCGGCATGATCCTCGGTAATGAGCTGATCACCCCGACGCTTTCCAGCGATCAGGTCAGCGATATTCTGGCCGACGTGCGCAGCACTATCCAGGACGCCATCGACGCTGAACGCACCCGTGAGATTCTGGTACAACAGGAGAGTGTCCTCAACAGTAATACTACCGCCGATACCAGCGACAATGCGGTCATCGTCGAGACGCTGAAAACCCTGGCGCTACAGCTGCAGGCGCTGGCGCAGGCCGTCATCCTGGCCGAACCGCCGCTGATTCAGCGCACAGTGGACAGCGATTGCAATCTCCATCTACTGGCGCACTTCTGGTACGGCGATTACAGCCGCGCCGATGAATTGCTGCGCCTCAACCCCGACCTGAGCAGCCCGAATCACATCACGCAAGGAATGGTGCTCTATGCCTACGCCAAATAACCCTGCTGCAGGTAACACGGCAGCCAAACAACCCCAACCGCGTGACAAGCTGGCGCTGCTCATCGGCAGTAGCATGCATGATGACTGGCAACGCTACGAGGTCGATGCCGATCTGCTCACTCCGGCCGATGGCTGGATGGTGACGCTGGGTTTTCCGTCCGGCAAAATGCCGGCGGACATTAAAGCTGGCGTGCGCGTTCTGCTCAAAGTTGGCCAGGACACGGTCATGACCGGCCGCATGGATACACTGCGCCACGGTATCCAGCAAAATCAACACCTGCTGCTGATGTCAGGCCGTGATGCCAATGCCGTATTGGTTGACTGTTCCGCGCCGATATTTACCGCCTGCGAGATGACGCTGCAGGAAGTGATCGCCAAAATCGTGAAGCCGTTCGGTATCACCAATATCCGTATCGCGGCCACCAAGCCACTGACCAGCGCCAAAACCAGTATTGAGCCAGGCATGACTGCCTGGGAGGCATTGACCCAGGCAGCAGAAGCTAGCGGTCTGTGGCCCTGGACGGACCCGGACGGCACGTTGGTGATCGGTGGCCCGGATTACACCACGCCCCCGGTCGGGACACTGGTGATGAACTACAGCGGCCAGGGCAACAACATTCTGAGCATCACGCAGGATGAGTCCATCGCCCGCCGTTATTCCCAGACTACAGTCCTGGCCCAGCAACACGGTAGCGGCGACGAGGACGGACAGAATGCCATGCGCGCCTCGGTCTCCGACTCGCAAATTGCGCTCTATCGCCCAAAAATCATCGTCACTCACGATGCGCAGAGTCAGCAGGAAGTGGAGTTCCGCGCCCGTAAGGCACAGGCCGATGCACGTCTGGCGGGCTTTACGCTCACTGTCGCCGTGCGCGGGCTGCGCGCCCCGAACGGTCATCCCTGGACACCCGGCCAGCGCGTGCACGTGGTCAGCGAACCGCACGGCATCGACGCCATTTTCTTCCTGATGAAACGCAACTTCACCGGGGGCAGTTTGGGGGCTGGGGAAAAGACCACGCTTACCCTCAAGGAAGACGGGGTCTGGATACCGGACGCATATCTAATCTACTGTTTTATAGCGTTTCATACGGTTTTAAAATCACCCCTAACCCTCTGTTTTATAAGCCTGCTTTGTTCGATGCGGTTTTATAGCGTTTCATACAGTTTCGTTAAAAGTGGGGCTTGAAGTGGGGCTTGATTGGGGGCTTGGTTTTAACAAAGTGGGGCTTGCTATGATTTTTAAACAGGAAAAATGACCATGAAATTAACCGACAAAGCCTTGCGGGGCGCGGCTCCAAGGGGTAAACCGTACAAGGTTTACGATGGATACGGATTGTATGTTGAGGTGCGTCCGTCCGGGCGTAAGGTGTGGTGTTACAAGTATCGCTTTGTTAACAAAGAGAAAAAATTGACGATGGGCGACTATCCCGCCATCTCGCTGGCTGAGGCGCGGGACTTGGCGATAGATGCCCGCCGAAGTGTGGCGGCGGGTAACGACCCTGCGAGGGCCAAGCAGGAACACATGAGGTCAGAGCAGCGGGCTGAAATGAACAAATTCAGCGCCGTGCTCGCTGAGTGGCAGCGATTGCGGAAAGACCGTGTAACAGAGCGGACTCACCTCAAGCAGAGTCTGCGCATTGAACGTGACGTGCTGCCAACGCTGGGTAACATGCGGGTCACGGATATTACCCCGCTTGATGTACTGGAGTTGGTGCGGCGACTGGAGCGCAAACACGGTCAGGGTATCGCCGCCCTGAACCTGTCGTACATCACGCAGGTGTTACGCCTTGCCGTGCAAACCGGGCTCATTGAGCACAACCCGGCCAGTGAGCTTACCGGCGTGGTATCCCGGCAGGAAAAAAGCCATCGACCGGCCCTGCCAGTGGACGATATTCCCCGTTTTCTGTCTGGGCTGGATGCTTCATCCTGTCACCCTTTCACCAAGTGGGGGCTGCGCCTGTTGCTACTGACGTTCGTCCGCCCCTTTGAGCTGTGCGGGGCAGAATGGGAGGAGTTCGACGAAAAGAAACGACTGTGGCGCATCCCCGCCAGCCGCATGAAGGGGAGCAGTGACCACCTTGTGCCGCTGTCTGAGCAGGCGCTTACCATGCTGGTATCGTTGCGGGCGCTGTCAGGGAAAAGCCGTTACCTGTTCCCCAGCAGTAGCGCAGCCAAACACATCACCACCAATGCGTTAAGCACGGCCATGATTCGGCTTGGCTGGCGGGGTAAGGCTGTGCCGCACGGATTCAGGGCGCTGGCGAGTTCGGTACTCAACGAACACGGATTCAGCCCGGATGCCATCGAGCGCCAGTTAGCACACGTGGAGCGAAACAAGGTGCGAGCGGCCTACAACCGGGCGCAGTACCTGCCAGAACGTACCCGCATCATGCAGTGGTGGGCTGATTTTGTTGATGGTAGCGAAGTCTCCGGCGCGGTTGTGCCGGTCGATTTCAGGCGGGTATCCAACGCCTGAGCCGCACCACGTCTGACATGACCGCTAATCAGCGGTCTTTTTTTTGCCTGAAATAAAAAACACCTACACGCGCGAGGCTAAAAAAGGTGTAACGGTGTAACAGACTACTTTTTTATTAGTTAACTTATTGAGTATTAATACAAATATGGCGTTACACCTACTGTTACACCGGGATTGAAAAAGGTGTAACAGGTGTAACGCCGGTAATTACCCCCTGACCGGCTTCACCTCTTCGCCGCCTGCTCTATCCGGTTCAATGGCGTTCGATACGGTTTTACTGACCGTCAACGCAAGGACATTGACCATGAAACGAGATAGCGCAGCATTCACCCTGCCGGAAACCGGTCTGGTGCGAGAAAAAGACGTGTTGATCCATGTGGCCCCGGTCGCCCGTAGCACGCTGTGGCACTGGCGCAGAAAGGGGAAATTCCCCGCACCGGTCAAGATGGGCGACAACGCCAACGGCTACCGCGCGGAAGAATTGCGGGCGTGGCTGGAAAAGCTGGCCCCGGTGTTACTGAGTACGCAGGGGTAACGGCATGAATAATTTCACTGACCCGCAATTTTCCGTTGACGGATTTTCAGCAAGCGGCTATCGTTTCACCGCTGCCCCACATTGGGCAGTCGGGTTTTGCAGCCTGAACACTTGTGCGGACAACCGCAAACAATCCGTAATGCGGTATTTTTATGTCCGTGATTTGCCATGTTGCGCCAGAATTATGGTGGGACGTGGCGGGGAGGCCTTCGCGCCTGCTGGTCTCACAAGTGCCAGTCTGCAAACCCCGCCACGTCCTGCCACCCCGTTTTGCAGCGGGAGGCAGGTTGAAAAATCAACTTGTGAGGCCGTTATCATGGCTATGACCCGCTACACCCAGAATTCCCCTGAGTTTGTTTTTTATTTCCTCGCCGTGCGCCGCGCTGACCTCGACGCCGTTCCGCACCGTGAATCTGTGACCGCTCCCGATGAACTGACCGCTCGCCGCCTGTTGGCGCGTGATTTCGTGCTGCTGTTCGCTGGCCGCATCCCGGCCAAGGCGGTGCAGCATGGCTAATCGCACGCAGTATCAACCGTGGAACGACATCGACACGGCCAAGCCGGATTTTCCCTGCGACATGACAGCCAACATCCGAATGAGCGCCCCCTTGTTCACTCGCCTGCCTGCGGTGGGCGAGTGGTTTCAGGGGCTGGGTAACGGTGAACGGCTGGAGGTGGTCGCCTACTTTCAGGCTGAGCGCATCGCGCACCTGAATTGTCTGACCCGCTGCGGCACCTTCAAAACCTTCCGGCTGGCTGACTTTGTGCAGCAACATCGTCCGCTGATGCGGAATGCCATCATTGACGCGCCCCGCGTTACGGACGGCCACACACCCCGCCAGCTACTGGCCGCGCACCAACTGGCGAACACCACGCTGCACGACATGGCAACGGCACAGGAAATGTGTCATGGGCGTTGGCTGACGGTGTATCGCCGCCTGAAAATTCACGGACTTCCCACCGCCGGCCGTAACGTCAACCGCTGCCCGTT